>DUVZ01000169.1 GCA_012840785.1 Bacteroidales bacterium | reverse complement strand
TCGCATACAGGCAACAGAGAATAAGCTGAAGCAACGCGAAATGACACTGAATCAGAGACAAGAAGAGCTGAATAAAAAAAGGTCGGAAACTGATTCTATTAGGTCTAATTTGGATAACCAACTTAATTTATTAGAGAAACGTACTGCAGAGGTAGAGCAAGCTCATCGCGAGGCAGTAGGTAAACTGGAAACTGTATCAGGCCTTTCTGCTGAAGAGGCAAAAGCACAATTGGTAGAGTCGTTGAGAGAAGAGGCAAAAACTAGTACTCAGTCTTATATCAACGATATGATAGAGGAGGCAAAGCTTACAGCAAATAGAGAGGCAAAACGAATTGTAATTCAATCGATACAAAGAGTTGCAACTGAAACTGCTGTTGAGAATGCCATAACAGTATTTCATATTGATTCTGATGAGATAAAAGGCAGGATTATTGGTCGCGAAGGACGTAATATTCGTGCTCTTGAAGCTGCTACTGGTGTTGAAATTATTGTTGACGACACACCTGAAGCAATTGTATTGTCAGCATTTGATCCTGTTCGTCGCGAAATTGCACGTCTTTCGTTGCATCAGTTAGTTTCTGATGGTCGTATTCATCCTGCAAGAATAGAGGAAGTGGTGTCGAAAGTGAAAAAACAGATTGATGATGAGGTTGTAGAGACAGGAAAGCGTACAGCAATTGATTTAGGTATTCACGGATTGCATCCAGAGTTGATTCGTTTGGTAGGAAAAATGAAGTATCGTTCTTCTTACGGACAAAATCTTTTGCAGCACTCTAAAGAAACTGCAAACTTGTGTGCCATTATGGCATCTGAATTGGGGCTGAACCCTAAGAGAGCTAAACGTGCTGGTCTATTACATGACTTGGGCAAAGTGCCTGATGATGAACCAGAACTACCTCACGCAATTTTAGGAATGAAGTTGGCAGAGAAGTATAAAGAGAAACCAGATATTTGTAATGCCATTGGTGCACATCACGATGAGGTGGAAATGACAACCTTGCTTGCACCAATCGTTCAGGTATGTGATGCTATATCGGGTGCAAGACCTGGTGCACGAAGAGAAATTGTGGAGGCATATATCAAACGTCTCAACAATCTTGAGCAGTTGGCTCTTTCTTATCCTGGTGTTCTTAAAACTTACGCTATTCAAGCAGGACGTGAGCTGAGAGTGATTGTTGGTGCTGAAAAGATTGACGATAAGGATATAGAAAGATTATCAAATGAGATAGCTCATAAAATACAAACAGAGATGACCTATCCAGGACAAGTGAAAGTGACAGTAATACGTGAGACACGTGCTGTTAGTTTTGCAAAATAATGTTTTGTGAATAGTATTGCACTTGTATTATGCGAGTGAGTATATATAAAAAGAGAGGGTGGCTAATTAATTAGCCACCCTCTCTTTTTGTTATTTTCAGTTTTTAAAAGCTTTCATTCAAACTTCAACAAGTTGTTTATCTGCTTCTACCATTATTTCTTGTAGTAGTACTGCGTGAATTGTTGCTTTTGCTGTTGGTGCTAGTACTTCTTGCTGTAGACTGTCTTGAAGACGTGCTTCTGCTTTGTGATGCAGATGACGATCTGGTGTTTGTCCTTGCAGTAGAGGCTCTAGAAGTTGCAGGTTGCTTTCTCTCATTGGTAGATCTGTTTACTGTTCTACTTGTGCTACTATTGTTGTTGTTTTCTCTTTTTACAGGAGTTGTCTTTCTTGTAGTAGTTGTAGTTCCAGTTTCAGTTTCAGTTCTACCTCGGTTAGTAGTAGTGCTTCTATTTACAGTTCCTCTATTGGTGTTTGTATTCCCTCTATTTACCGTTCCTCTATTATTAGTACCAGTCGACTGCTGTTGGTTGCTGTTTGTGCGGTTTACAGTTCCAGTGCTACGTCTGTTTGCAGGAGTAGTAGTTGTTCTGTTTGTGTTTCTATTTACATTAGTTTCTCTACTACTAGATGTTGAGGTTCTGCCTGTTGTGGTGGTGCCTCTGTTCACACTTGTTCTGTTTGGAGCACTTGCTGGTCTTGCAGTTCTTTCTGAATTTCTTACAACTTCTGGTCTATATACATTTACTGAACGATCGCTTACACTTGTTCTGCCAGCTCGTCCTGAATTGTTTACATTTCTTACCGAAACCTTTCTTCCAGTTGAGCGTTCTACGTCTCTAGCACTTGGACCACTATAATACGTATTGTTGTTATATATATTAGTGTTGTTTATTATAGTTGTTTGCTGATAATAATTTCTGTTTCCTCTGTTGTAATATCTGTGCATATTGTTATGATACATATATCTTTGAGGCAAGAAAGTCCAATGCGACCAAGGTATATTTATATTCACGTTTACACGCATTCTAGGTCCTAAAGGAGCCCAACCATAATATCCACCACCACTTCTCCAACTAACCCAAGCAGGTGCCCACTCGTATCCTGGAATCCATGCCCAACCCAAGAAGTCGTCGTGAAACCAACGTCCGTAATGGAAAGGAGCCCAACCCCAAGAGTAGTTCGATACCCATGTGTTTCCGTAATTGGTCATTGTCCAATATCCATCCGTTGCATAAGGTTGGAAGTTTCTATTTACGTGAGGTATCCATATATATCCATAATCATAATCTTCAACCCACTGTCCGTAAGGTGAAAGTTCATCGTAGAAAGTTTGAAAACTTATCTGTGAACTACCCTGTGCGGTAACCATTCTTTTTTCTGTATAGCATGATGTTAATCCTATTAACAACACTATAATACTGAATCTCATTATTGTTTTCATATCTATAGGGGTTTTTAAGTGGTTTATCTATTTCGTTTAGTTATATGACGTAGTTTTTTGATAATGGTTTAACAATTGAGGGAATTGTTTGAGGGAGAGTGGAAAAAAGAGGGTATATTGTCAGGCAGGCTGTTGTAAAAATAAATAGGGGCAATAACTAAACAGACCAACGCAATTATGCCCAATGATTCTATTATATAATCAATTGTCTCATATTTGATGTTAATTTTTGATCTTTTCATTTTACAAAGCAATTTTGCTTTCACTCTTCATTTATATGAATTATTATTTAGTCAGTATTAGTCTATAGCTAGTATCAACAGCAAACTCACTCGCCTTCTTGCGTAATCGAAACTCGATCAAAATAATTGCCAGCTTGAAGATGAATAATTATTTTTCTTTCAGTCTCGCCACGGTTTTCATCCATAGTGATATTCAAAGTTGTTTTATTCTTTTTCTCTACAGTAAACCATTCGCCCTGAAATGTATAGCTGTCTTGAGTAGGGTCGATATTTTGATCTTGAGCTGTGATAAAATCTTTTCCATTAACTAAAACTCCATTTATCCACCACGAAGAACCCCTGGTTTTTACGGTTGCAGCGTTTTTATTTTTGTCAAAATGAACAATTCTTGTTGAAAGCTTAATGTTGTCGTCCCAATCTCCATCTAACCTATCAATTGAACATGAAGCTAAAATAATAGTAAGTGCAATTAATCCGATTAGTTTTGAAGCCTGTTTCATAGTGCTAATTATTATAATTATAAACTCAACTCGTTTGTATTCACAAATATAGATAGTTTTATTCTATCAACAGCAAAATTGCGTGTTTAACTTTAATTCTCTTGCTGGGTCTGTTTTTTTGATCTCTGTCTGCTATTAGCAAATATTGCTTTCTCTAGGCAAGATACGAATTGCAATTTAATCGAGCTTAGAGGTGAAAACAGGAAGAGGTGTGGAGTTAATGGTTGCTGTTTTATCTCACACTCACATTATTTTCACAGTTGTGCAAGTATCAATTCGTAAATAATAGAATGTTATTTCTTATAGTTTACTCATAGATGTGGCATAAAAGAGCAAGAAGTTAAATCTACCGCGGTAGATTAGGCATTCATGTGTTGAAAATCAAATCTACGGTGGGAGATTGAAAATTTATGCCTTGAAAATTGAATCTGCTGCCGTAGAAATGCTTTGAATTTCTAAAATGTTTTTTTTTAAATCAATTATGGAAGAAAAAGGTGATAAAGAAATAGAATGCAGGCAAAGAGTGAAAAGTCAACTAATGAAAAGAGAGTTTTACTCTGAGAGTCTTTTTTTTAAAGCTTAAATGCCACATATTTGTGTGACAAAACAAAGACAATACTTTTCTAACCTTATCTACCATGGTAGATGCAAGTTTCAACTGTTTTAGTCATTTCGGAGCCCTACGAAATGCTTCGGAAAAAGATATATCAATAGATTGCCAAACAGACGCCGTGCAGAATAAACAATTTAATTATAATTGAACAAAAAAATCGCAGCAGAACAATGGTTCTGCTGCGATTAAGTAATTATTTTTAGTTTGTTATATCGTTTTCGAGTCTTTTATTTCACTTCCTCAAAATCAACATCAGTTACATCATCGTCTGATCCACCACCTTGGTTAGGTCCTTGCTGACCTGCATCTTGTGGACCTCCTGCACCCTGCTTAGCACCTGCGTCTTGTGCATTGTACATATCTTGAGAAGCAGCTTGGAATACTGTATTCAATTCTGCTGTAGCAGCATCAATTGCTTCAATATCTTGTGCTTTGTGAGCTTCTTTTAGTTTTGCTAATGCTTCTTCGATAGGAGCTTTCTTATCAGCTGGAAGCTTATCGCCAAGGTCTTTCAATTGTTTTTCGGTTTGGAAAATCATCGAGTCGGCTTGGTTTAGCTTGTCTATTCTCTCTTTTTCTTTTTGGTCGGATTCGGCATTTGCTTCAGCTTCTTCTTTCATGCGTTTGATTTCCTCTTCGCTTAGTCCTGAAGATGCTTCAATACGAATGCGTTGTTCTTTACCAGTAGCTTTATCCTTTGCCGATACATTAAGAATACCGTTTGCATCAATATCGAATGTAACTTCAATTTGAGGCACACCGCGTGGTGCTGGTGGTATTCCGTCTAGGTTAAACACACCAATTTGTTTGTTGTCGCGTGCCATAGAACGCTCACCTTGCAATACATTAATTTGTACTGATGGTTGATTGTCTGAAGCAGTTGAAAATGTTTCGCTCTTCTTTGTTGGAATAGTTGTATTGGCATCAATAAGCTTTGTTGTTACACCGCCCATTGTTTCAATACCTAATGATAGAGGAGTAACATCTAGTAACAATACATCTTTTACATCGCCGCTTAATACTGCACCTTGAATAGCAGCACCTAGTGCAACTACTTCGTCAGGGTTTACACCTTTTGAAGGAGTTTTGCCAAATAGTTTTTCAACCATCTCTTGTACTGCGGGTATGCGAGTTGAACCACCTACTAATATTACTTCGTCGATGTCGGATATTGAAATACCTGCATCTTTAATTGCTGCCTCGCTTGGTCCAACACATTTTTGCAACAAATCATCAACTAGTTGCTCAAATTTTGCACGAGTCAATGTTTTTACCAAGTGTTTTGGTATTCCATCAACTGGCATAATATAAGGTAGGTTGATTTCTGTACTTGTAGCTGTAGAAAGTTCGATTTTTGCTTTCTCTGCAGCTTCTTTCAAGCGCTGTAGTGCCATTGGGTCTTTGCGAAGATCAATACCTTCATCTTTCAAAAACTCTTCTGCCAACCAGTCAATAATTTTGTGGTCGAAATCGTCACCACCAAGGTGAGTATCACCATTAGTAGATTTCACTTCAAATACACCATCACCTAGCTCTAAGATAGAGATATCGAAAGTTCCACCACCAAGGTCAAACACAGCGATTTTCATATCTTTGTGTTTCTTGTCAAGACCATAAGCTAGTGAAGCAGCTGTTGGCTCGTTTACAATACGACGTACTGTAAGTCCAGCAATCTCACCTGCCTCTTTAGTAGCTTGACGCTGAGCATCGCTAAAATATGCTGGCACAGTAATTACAGCTTCGGTTACTTCTTGTCCTAAGTAATCTTCGGCTGTTTTCTTCATTTTCTGTAAAATAATTGCAGAAATCTCTTGTGGAGTATATAGTCTTCCGTCGATATCTACACGTGGTGTGTTGTTATCGCCTTTTACTACTTTGTATGATACACGTCCGGTTTCTTTTTGCACTTGGTCATAAGTTTCTCCCATAAATGTTTTTATAGAGAATACTGTTTTTTCGGGGTTGGTTATTGCCTGGCGTTTTGCAGGATCACCTACTCTGCGCTCTCCACCTTCCACAAATGCAACAATGGATGGGGTAGTGCGTCTTCCCTCGTTATTACTAATTACAACAGGTTCGTTGCCTTCCAATACTGAAACGCAAGAGTTTGTTGTTCCTAAGTCAATTCCTATTATTTTTCCCATACTATTATATATTTATTTATTTTGTTTTTTATTAGTTCCTATCTGTATAACTTCAAAATTGATGCCAAAGATTAAATTGCCATTCTATGTGACGAAATGTCAGGTTTGGTTTTTATCCTATCGGCAGTTAAATATGATCATGCAAATAATGTGCCATAAATACGAAATTGTGTTTAATATGGCATATTAAATAATAGCATGTCTTTTTTATAATAATATTTTAATTAACTTTGAAGTTGGCAATCAAACAATTTTCAATTCATAATAATAAACTTATCCATTATGGCTTATATTTTTACAGATAAAGACAAAAATCAATTAAAAAAGAAGGGGATTTTAGAAGAGAAAATTGCTGAACAGCTACATTATTTTATTGAGGGCTTCCCACAGTTAAACATCAAGAAGCCTGCCTCGGTAGATGCGGGTATTCTAAAGCTAGACAAAGCTAGCAAAGAATATTATGTGAAAAGATGGAAGGAATATTTGAAAACCGACGTAGTAGTTACAAAGTTTGTACCAGCATCGGGGGCAGCTAGTAGAATGTTTAAAGACTTGTATGCATTTCTCGAAAAAGATACAACTACCCCCACTACAGAGTTTGAAGACAGTTTCTTTAATGATATTCAGAAGTTTGCTTTTTACGATGACTTGAATAGAGTATGCCTTGCTGTTTACAACAGTGGCGTTGATGAGTTGTTGTCAGAAGGTAAATATAAAGAGGTGGTAAATATGCTTTTGGGTGAAGAAGGACTTGGTTATGGAGATTTACCAAAAGGTTTGTTGTTGTTTCATAAGTATTTAGATAAAAGGAGAACGTCGATGGAAGAGCATTTTGTTGAGGGCTCAATGTATGCGAAAGGGAAAGATAATAAGGTAAATGTGCATTTAACAATTTCGCCCCATCACGAAGAGCTGTTTGAGAACTTGCTAGAAAGGGAAAAAGATAATTTAGAAAAACAGCTAGGCGCTCAATTTGATGTCTCTTTTAGTATTCAAAAGCCATCCACAGATACTATTGCCGTGGATTTAGATAATAAACCCTTCAGGGACGAGGGTTCATTACTGTTTCGTCCAGGTGGTCATGGGGCACTTATTGAAAATCTGAATGATTTAAACTCCGATATTGTTTTTGTCAAAAATATAGATAATGTTGTTCCAGATAGTTATAAGGAGAGTGATATATTTCACAAACAGGTACTGGCAGGTGTTTTAATAGATACTCAAGGAAAGATTTTCAGCTATTTGGATAAATTGGAATCGAAAGACTACCTTTTGGAGGATCTTACAGAAATAGAGAACTTTTTGACAAATGATTTGTGCATCACCAACAGTGATTTGGAGGGAGCTTATAAAGAGCAGATAGCACAATATTTGATTAAAAAACTAAACCGTCCTATCAGAGTATGTGGTATGGTGCGCAATGAAGGTGAGCCAGGAGGTGGACCTTTTATTGTGCAAAACCAGGATGGAAGCTATTCGCCACAAATTTTGGAGGGCTCACAAATTGATGATGACACTGCTGCTAGTTTTGCAGACAAAGCAACCCATTTTAATCCAGTGGATTTAGTTTGTGCTATAAAGGATAGAGAGGGTAGGAAGTTTAATTTACTCAACTTTGTTGATAAAAAGACAGGTTTTATCTCTTCTAAATCTAAAAACGGAAAACCTTTAAAAGCTCTTGAGCTACCCGGTCTTTGGAATGGAGCTATGAGCGACTGGAATACCATCTTTGTTGAGGTACCAATCGATACATTTAATCCTGTGAAAACTGTAAACGACTTATTGCGTAAAGAGCACCAGTAATCAGATTCAACTAGTAGTAATGTTGTACAATATATAAAAACGCTATTGAAAACTTCCATAGAAAAGGTTGCAAATAGCGTTTTTGCTTTTGTCATATTGTCACCCCCTTGTTAAAGACGCAACTCGTAGCTTTAATCGATATATTTGTGAGGAACTGCGATGTTTAATTATCAATTTCTATTCAACTATAAGTATTAACATTAAAAGCTTAAGCTTTTAATGTTTTATGAAGATTTATTTGTAACTTCGTGTTACACATTTAACAGCAAACAATCTTGCATGTAGAAGCAAGATTTTCTATTTTTTTTATATGAGTGAAGACAACAAAATATTGGATGACAATAAAATGATTGAAGATGAGTTTCAAGCTCTTCTTGATGATTATCTTTCGTCTAACCATCGTAAAAAGGTTGAAGTTATAACTAAAGCTTTCAACCTTGCATATGAAGCTCACAAAGGGTCTCGTCGTCGTTCTGGTGAGCCTTATATAATGCATCCCCTTGCAGTGGCTCGTATTGTATCTAAAGAGATAGGCTTGGGTTCGACTTCAATTTCTGCTGCCTTGCTTCACGATGTGGTTGAGGATACAGATTACACTATTGAAGATATTGAGATGATTTTTGGTGAGCGAATTTCTCGCATTGTTGATGGGCTTACCAAAATATCTAGCGGAATGTTTGGCAGAGAAGTGTCTGCTCAGGCAGAAAACTTTAGGAAGCTTTTGCTTACTATGTCTAATGATATCCGTGTGATTCTTATAAAAATTGCCGACCGTTTGCACAATATGCGCACTTTGTCTTCGATGGCTCCTGCCAAGCAATACAAAATTACGGGCGAAACTAACTTTATCTATGCACCACTAGCACATCGTTTAGGGCTCTTTTCAATCAAAACAGAATTGGAAGAGCTTTGTTTTAAATACGAGCATCCTAAAACATTTGAAGATATTACTGCTCAAATAAAGGAAACTGCAGATGAGCGTAATAAAATATATGAAAACTTTGCTAAACCTGTACGTGTAGAGCTAGACAAAATGAATATTGAGTATGAGATGAGGGCTCGTGTCAAGTCTGTCTACTCTATCTCTAAAAAGATGGAGAAAAAGCAAGTTGGTTTGAATGAGATATACGATATATTTGCTGTTAGAATTATTTTTGAAATCTATCCAGGGCTCGACGAGAAAAAGCAGTGTTGGGATATATATTCTGCCATTACAGATATTTACAAATTACGTCCTGATAGAATTCGCGATTGGGTGAGCCGCCCCAAAGCAAATGGCTATCAAGCTTTGCACTTAACAGTGATGGGTCCGGATGGTAGATGGATTGAAATTCAAATTCGCAGTAGAAGAATGGACGATATTGCAGAAAAGGGGTTTGCTGCACATTGGAAGTATAAAGCAAATAAGGTAGAAGAGGATAATGAGTTGGACAAATGGTTGAAAACTATTCAAGAGGTGTTGGAGAACCCCAATCCCAATGCTGTCGACTTTTTAGATACTATCAAACTGAATCTCTTTGCAATGGAGATATTTGTTTTTACACCAAAGGGAGATTTAAAAACCCTTCCACAAGGTGCAACTGCTCTCGATTTTGCTTATATGCTGCATACAGATATAGGAGATAGTTGTTTAGGGGCAAAGGTTAATCACAACTTAGTGCCATTAAGCAAGAAGCTGAATAGTGGTGATCAAATAGAGATTTTAACATCATCATCGCAAAAGCCTCAAGCCGAGTGGCTCAACTATGTTACAACTGCAAAAGCTAGAACTTCAATTGAAGCAGCTTTGCGTCGTGAAAGAAGAGCTATTGCCAAAGAGGGTAAGTTAAAACTAGAGGGATTGTTTACTGAAGAGCCTTTGCAGAGAAGTATGCTCGATAAAATTCTTTATTATTATGAAATAGATAAGAAGGAAGATCTTTATTATCAAATAGGGAATAATGACATTGAACTGCCTCAGGATTATGCTGAGTTTTATAAAAAGAAGAAAGAAGACGAATCTGAGAATTTGTTGAAGCGCTATTGGAAACAAGCTGTTAATGCTATGCGTAAGCCATCAGAGACTGCACCAAAAGAAAAAAACGAGAGTGTTGGTGACGGCGAAGAGGGATTGTCTGCTGATACAGAACAGATAGATAGAAAAGCTAAGTATAAATTGGTTGAAACCAACCAGGGTAAAAACTTTGTTTTGCCTTCTTGTTGCAACTCTTTGCCAGGTGACGATGTGTTTGGATATATCAATCATAAAGAAGAGGTTGAGGTGCATAAAAGCTCTTGCCAAAATGGACTTAAACTTAAAGCTAATTTTGGGGATAGAATAATAGAAGTTGTTTGGGGAGACTACGAGCAGTATAATTTTAAATCTACTGTCTCTTTTACAGGTATAGACAAAAAAGGAATATT
This sequence comes from Bacteroidales bacterium, assembly GCA_012840785.1. GTDB lineage: Bacteria > Bacteroidota > Bacteroidia > Bacteroidales > Dysgonomonadaceae > UBA2632. The sequence continues at coordinate 6,816 of DUVZ01000169.1, read as the reverse complement.
GAATAATATTATTGCAAGGATATCTGAAGATATTAAAGTAAATATCCTGAGTATGAATATATCGTCGAATGATGGAATATTTGAAGGTGACGTTGAAGTGAGCCTTCATAGTGTGAAAGATGTGCAAAACCTATGTTCTGTTATAGCAAAAGTGGACGGCATAAATACCGTCCACCGCTCTACAACATAACATTGGTTTCTTAAAAATACTCCTAGTGTTGTTCTATTGAAGCAAAAACACAATACTTACTATTTCTTTTTTCTTGAAAAGAGCATTGATGTTGCTTTTCTGGTTAAGAAAGTTAAGGCTATTGGTTTTAGTATTCTCCAGCCTATAGAACCCACAGATTTGTAATTTGAAAGAATAAAATCACCCCAACCACCACCTGGTGATCTGGTTAGATAGGAAGAACTTGAAACAGGTGATGAGCTGTCTGCTCTACTAGTAACCCTATTCATAATTGATGAAGTGGTGCTTTTTAGCAACATCGATCCCCAATTATCATGAATATATTGTACTTGAAAAGCCATCTTTTGCTCAGAAATTTTAATCTCTTCGCGTAGCTGCTTCTTTTCTAGTTTTAATTGATCATAAGGGGTTAGTTTGTATGTTTTCATAATGCTGTTATTCTTTATCATCATTCACAAGGAAAGACACTATCATGTTTGTCAAACTATTTACTATCGACTTCTTGGTTTTTATAATAACTATAACAAAAAGCAATGTCAATAACGAAACTATTCCAAAGCCTAGAGGTAAACTGTCAAGCAGACCTCCAAGATACAAAGCTAAAGTTGTAAAAATAAAGCTTAACGCTAAAACTACCAATAGTATAATACCAATTGAATAGAGCAACAGTGCACCAATTCTGCTAGTTCTAGAGTAACTTTGTAACTTAAATAGCCTTAACCTTTTGGAAACGTAGTCAGCCAATTCATCTTTCATTTCCTCGAACAATGTACTTACTTTTTTCTCTTCCATCGTTTAGGTGATTTCTGTTTTTCTATTTTCTAGATAACTCTTTTTTTGCAACTTCAGTTATGTCTTCAATATCTTCTTTAAGATCTTCTACCTCATGCTTACCTTTGTAAACAGCAGTTTTTACATTAGCTCTTACTTTGTCTGCAAATTCGTTAGCTTGGTCCAACCACTCTTCTCTTTTGTCGTTGCCCATAATGTAACCAATAGCTGCACCAAGTGCTACACCAATTCCTAATCCTAATAATAATTTTGATTCTGAACTTCTCATAATTTTTCTTGTTTTAATGTTTATATATTGTTTATAAATTACTTCCTTCAATCAATACTATTGTTTGATTTAAGTATAATAATGAAACGTTTGAGACTACATTTTGTTTACTTTTTAAACAAATACTCATAAAAAGCTTCTTTTCCTATAAGGATTCACCTAAAAGAGTTGCAGGAGTGTGTCCATTTATTTTTACTCTAATTGTTTGACCAATTTTATGAGATTTTTTATCAAACACAACTACCTTGCTTTCGCTTGTCCTTCCAAAGAATTGATTACGTGATTTTTTGGAATAGCCTTCAATTAAAACTTCAAACTCTTTACCTACATCTTTTTTATTGCTCAACTCGGAATGTTCTCTTTGTAGGTCAATAATTTCTTGCAATCTTCGTTTCTTTACCTCTTCCGGCACATTGTCATTTAGCTTGTTTGATGCAAATGTACCTGGTCTTTCTGAATATTTAAACATGAATGCAGAATCGAATACTACCTCTTTCATCAATGATAATGTCTCTTTGTGATCTTCCTCTGTTTCATCGTGAAAGCCACACATGATATCGGTAGAGAGTCCACACCCTGGAATAATTCTTTTGATTGCTGCAATTCTGTCCAAATACCATTCTCTATCATATTTGCGATTCATCAGTTTTAGCATTCGTGAACTGCCCGATTGAAAGGGTAGGTGAATGAAACGACAAATATTTTTGTTATTGGCAATGGTGTGAAGCGTTTTGTCAGTCATATCTTTTGGATGTGATGTTGTAAAACGTACACGCATTTCAGGTGCATGTTTTGCAACCATTTCTAGTAAGTCTGAGAAGTCTACTTCTTTCTCTCCATCAGTGTAAAGATACGAGTTTACATTTTGACCAAGTAGCGTAACTTCTTTGAAACCTCTTTCCTTTAGATCGTCCAACTCATTAAGGATGCTTTCGGTGTCTCTACTTCTTTCTCTGCCTCTTGTGTAGGGCACTATGCAATAGGTGCAAAAGTTATTGCATCCGCGCATAATAGAGATAAAACCTGAAATGTTGTTACCTCCAATTTTTAAAGGAATAACATCTTTGTACGTTTCAGTTTTTGATAACTCTACATTGATTGCCTTTTCACCCTGTTCGGCTGCACTAATTAAACTTGGTAAGTCTAAGTATGAGTCAGGTCCAACCACTAGGTCGGCATGATGTTGTTCTATCAACACCTCCTTCACTCTCTCAGCCATGCAACCTAGCACCCCAATAATAAGTTTATGGTTTCGCTTACCCCTAATTCCATGAAAGTCTTTTAATCTATTAATAACACGTTGTTCTGCATTTTCTCTTATAGAACATGTGTTTACAAAAACTGCATCAGCAGACTCTATGTCGTCAGTCATAGTATAGCCATCCATCTCCATAATTGATGCTACAACTTCAGAGTCCGCCACATTCATTTGACAACCATAAGTCTCTATAAATAGTTTTTTCTCTTTACCCTTATATTTTTTCTGTTCTGTTTTCATTGTTTTTTTCTCTTAATTATAGTAACTAATAATCCCCTCTTTGAGAATTAATTATCAGACAAATAAAAGAAAAGTGATAATTGAAATCCCGTCAAATATTACACTCATAATATTTGCTTCTTAATCATTATTTAACTATGTTTGTCAGGACAAATAAAATTAAATTTTTCATAGTTAAGTTTTGATTGAATAGCCGAGTGTTGCCTAAAAGTAATACTCGGTTATTTTTTGTATTCATTTGTAATCAATCTTTTGTATCTCAAATAAAAAATGAGTACTTTTGTCTGAACTACAAAAGTAATGAAAAAATGGATATAGGTGATATTGGATTTTTATTAATTGCTTTTATTATCTATTTGGTCAACTTATTTATGAAAGTAAATAAAGAGAAAATAGAGAAACAAAAAAAAGCAGAAGACACAAAGATACCTGATATTCCCGAGCCTGAACCTTGGGATGAGGAATATTCAATGCCTCCATTTTTTGATATTCCTTCTATACCAAAGAAACATAAACCTCTTGAGGTAGTTGAAAAGACCCCAAAGTCTTCCATTCCATCATCTTACTCTTTCGAATACGACGAAGAAAAAATGGAGCCTATAGAAGGGGCTATGTCTTCTTTGTCTGACTCTTTGTTTAAAGAAGACAATATGGAGTCAGTATCTTATCAAGACGAAGATACTGAGGGAGATATATCATATACCAATGAACTTTTTCATGGAAACATTACTGAGGAGTTGAAAAAAGGAATTATATATAGCGAGATTCTTCATCGCAAATATGAATAAATCACATCATAAAATAATAAACAATGGCTTTAAAATTTATTAGTGCTGAAGAGGCTGCAGCACTTATTAATCATGACCAAAATGTTGGTTTTAGTGGATTTACCCATGCTGGATGTCCAAAAGTAGTCCCAGTTGCTTTGGCAAAAAGAGCTGAGGAAGAGCATGCAAAAGGAAATCCTTTTAAAATAGGAATGTTCACTGGTGCATCTACAGGTGACTCCATTGATGGTAGCTTGGCTCGTGCTAATGCAGTTAAATTTCGCACACCTTATCAAACAAATAGGGATATGCGCAATGCTGTTAACAACAAACAGGTGCACGACCCTATCGACTATTTTGATATGCATCTTTCGCAGGTTGCTCAAGAGATTAGATATGGTTTTTTGGGTGGCGTTGATGTAGCAATTGTAGAGGCTTGTGAAGTAACCGAGGATGGTAAGATTGTTCCAACTGCGGGTGTGGGTATTACACCAACTATTTGCCGGATGGCAAAAACTGTGATCGTGGAGTTGAACAGTAAAGTTCCCAGTAGTTTAAGGGGCATTCACGACTTGTATGAGTTGCAAGATCCACCGAAGCGCCGTCACATCAATATTTTTGAGGTACAAGGCAGAATAGGTTTAGAATATATAAAAGTAGATCCAGAAAAAATATTTATTGTTGAAACTAGTGAAGAGAGCGAAGGTGGTGGATTTGCACCACTTGATAAAACAACTGCACAGATAGGTGATAATGTTGCCAACTTTTTTGTTAATGAAATGAAGAGTGGACGTATCCCTCAAGGTTTTCTTCCAGTTCAATCAGGCGTAGGTAATATTGCTAATGCTGTATTAGGTTCAATGGGAAGCAATAAAGATATTCCTCGTTTCGACGTTTATACTGAGGTAATCCAAGATGCAGTATTGAATATGATGCGCGAGGGTAAAATTAGCTTTGCAAGTGGTTGTTCATTAACAGTAAGTAATGAGCAACTTCAACAATTGTACGATGACCTCGATTTCTTCAAAAATAAATTAGTGTTACGTCCGAGCGAAATTTCTAACAATCCAGGATTGGTACGACGCTTAGGGGTTATTGGCATCAACACTGCTATAGAAGTTGACATCTTTGGTAATGTAAACTCTACTCACGTAATGGGTAATAATATGATGAATGGTATTGGAGGTTCTGGTGATTTCACTCGCAACTCTTATCTCTCTATTTTTGTTACTCCATCTATAGCTAAGAATGGCGACATTAGTTGTATTGTACCAAAAGTATCTCACACAGACCATACGGAGCACTCTGTAAAGGTTATTGTGTCTGAGTATGGTGTTGCAGATTTAAGAGGCAAAGGTCCCAATCAACGTGCACGCGAGATTATAGAGAAGTGTGCTCATCCTGATTATCGTCCAATGTTGCATGAATATATTACATTGCAAGATAAAGGACATACACCACAAGACCTTTATAGCTGCTATGAGTTTCATAAGTCTTTCTTGGAAACAGGAAGTATGAAAAATGCTGATCTATCTAAGTTTAAGAAATAAAAATAATAGATTTAGTAATCTTAATAATAGGCTGCCTCATTTATTGAGGCGGTCTTTTTTTTGTGGTTTTAGGTGCTCTTGTACAGAGTTTGATGTTTTTTATATCCAACCGCCCTTAAATAGTTGTTTTTCAACATTTGCACTAATAGTGATGTCTTACAATTTTTTTATGTGTTATGATATGGTTGCTTTATTTATTATATTTGCGTAATGAGTGAATCTAAAAAATATATAGATAGACGTCATCGTGTGATGGATGAAATAGCAAATAGGTCTAATATCGATCAACGAGTGATTGAGGCAATGAAAAGAGTGCCTCGTCAAATGTTTGTTGATTCTCATTTGAAGGAGATGGCTTATTATGATAGACCACTACCAATTGCTGCAGGGCAAACTATTTCTCAAATATATACAGTAGCAATGCAAACTAACTTGCTTGAGCTAGAAAAGGGCGCCACGGTATTAGAAGTTGGCACTGGTTGCGGATATCAAACTGCAGTGTTGTGCGAGATGGGTTTCATTGTGTATAGCATCGAAAGACAAGAAGAGCTTTATCACATAGCACAGCAAAATCTAGATACATTAGGATACAATGCTCTATTGGTTCATGGTGATGGATTTGCAGGTTTGCCTCAATATGCACCATTTGATGGGGTGTTGATTACGTGTGGTGCTCCAGAGATACCCAGAAAACTGATAGAACAGTTGATTGTAAGCGGTAAAATGGTAGCCCCTATTGGTAAAGGTGTACAAGAGATGATGGTAATTAAGAAAATTAGTGAAGAGGAAAACCAAATCACAAAAGAGGGCGCATATAAGTTTGTTCCAATGCTGCCAGGAAAGGTTGATAAATAAGTAATTATTTGTGATTATCACATTGTAGCTATAGATATTTGTGAATATAATTTTAAATTGGAATTTAAATGTTTAAAAACGAATTAGACTTTACAAAATACTTTTTTAATAAAAAATTTAACTGTCAAATGAATTTACAATTAAACGAGCATAATAAGAAAGAATATCCTCCAATGCACACTGCAGAGCATATCCTTAATCAAACAATGGTGCGAATGTTTGGGTGTCCACGTTCACGCAATACTCATATTGAGCGTAAGAAGAGCAAGTGTGACTACTATTTAGATCAAGCACCAACTGAAGATCAAGTAAAAGAAATAGAAGAGAGGGTGAACAAGGTAATCAATAGCAATCTACAGGTAACTGAAGATTTTGTGCATATAGATGAGGCTGAAGATTTGGTTGACTTGTCTAAGCTTCCAGAGGATGTATCGCAAATGCTACGCATTATTCGAGTAGGACAATACGATGTATGTGCTTGTATTGGTTCACATGTTGAAAATACATCGGAGATAGGAGAGTTTTATATTACCACTCACACTTTCGATAATGGTAGGTGGCGTGTGCGTTTTAAGCTAAAGGAGGCTTAGAACTGAATGCATTAAGGAGATTGCATGCAAACTATGCACCTAATTATATATTTTAGTGGAAGGATTATAAAAATATTAATATTACCGCACTAATTCCTCTTTTTGAAAGGATATTTGATTAGTTGTAAAATATGTGCTTATTAGATAATTAGTACATTTCTGTGATATTTGTATTAGAAGTATCTAAAGTTGTTCTGCTTCCAAAACTTCTTTCACAACCACTGCATTATTCATCGCTGTATCCTTAGCAGCAAAAAGTAAGGTTATCTTTTGGGTTTTAGCTTTGTTTCGTAGTTTGTCCAATTC
>DUVZ01000168.1 GCA_012840785.1 Bacteroidales bacterium | reverse complement strand
CAATTGGGTGGTGCTTATGAAATTAACGATATGTTTTCAGTGTATGCAGGCTTTCGCTTAAATATTGTTCACAATGAATACGAAGGGCATTTAACCAATTTGATGTTGGATATAGATGCAAAAGGATTAGACGCAATTGGTTTTCCAGATCATAGTGGGCCTATGAATCCCACGCCTATTTTCGGTTTAGTAAATAGCAGTGATAATATTCCTGCAGAATTAAAGCAAAAATTACAACTGCCCGCTAAAATGGCTGCTGATGGAGTGCACTTAGAAAGCAAACAGTCTGGTTGGGGTGTTGCACCAATAGTGGGAGTACACTTCTCTCATGTAGGCATTAATATAGGAGCAAAGTACGAATTTAAGAATAGTTTGAATGTTGAGAATAAAACAACTGTTGACGATACAGGAATGTTTGCTGATGGTGTAAACACTGCCCACGATTCACCTGCATTGTTCACAATAGGTGCATCGTACGATATATTGCCAAGCTTAACGGCAAGTGTTGGTTATCATCTTTTCTTTGATAAAGATGCCTCAATGGCAAACGACAAACAAAAGCATTTGACAGACAATACCAACGAGTATCTTGCTGGTATTGAGTATCGTATCAACGATATGTTTTTGATTAGTACAGGAGGTCAAATTACACGCTTTGGTGCAACTGATGCATTTCAGTCGGATCTAAGCTTCTCTATCGACTCCTACTCAATTGGATTTGGTGGTGCAGTAAATTTATCGAAGAATGTTCAGCTTAATGTTGGTTATTTCTTTACAAACTATTCTGACTACACCAAATCATCTGCCAATTATAATGGCACTGGAGTTCCTGGCACTGATGTATATAGCCGCACCAACAAAGTGTTTGCTGCAGGTATCGACTTTTCATTCTAAAATAGATATATATTAGTCAAGCCATACTGGTTTGGTTTTAAAACTATAAACCCTCTACTAAGATTATCTTGGTAGTGGGGTTTTCTATTCAGTGGGTTTAGATTAATATATATACTATCAATCAACTGTAAGTTGTTTGTTGATGTGTATGAACTAAACAATATTCCTAACTATCCAAAACAGAATAATGATTGAAAGTATTCCCCAAATTGCTTTTTCTCCAAAAAGAATTTTTCGCCATTTAAGAAAACTTAGATCGGTGCTCTTGATAGTATCAAACAACAAACCCGTTAGAAGATAGGGTATTGAAAAAACCAAAATTGCATTCTCTTTTATAGCATTATATATGTTGAGGCTTAAAAGATAATGTATCGCTCTTTGAGACCCACAACCAGGGCATTGCAAGCTAGTTGCAACTCTAAATGGACATTTTGGAAAAAGAATATACTCCGCTGGGCTATAGAGTTTATACAATAGAGCTAAAATTGCTATAATAATTAATACAGCAACCTTTTTTAGAGTAGCACTAATAGGCACCACCTATACCCGCTGCAAGCATTACTATGAAATAAATTACGCCAACCGCAATTCCAATACCAAAACTTATCTTTGTCCATTTGGCAGCATCTGCCGAGGCTTGCTGTGCTCCATCGAAATCTCCAGCATAAAAACGAGATTCAACTTTAGAAGCATTCACTATACCCACAATACCCAAAGGCAAGCAGCAGAAGAGTGTTGCTAAAATTGATTCCACTAGCCATGTTTTTGGTGGTTGTTGATTATGAGAGCTGCTTGGTTGGCTGTATGCACTAGAACTTGTATCTGTGCTAGAGCTTGATCTAGTTATAGGGGGTGGTGATGGAGCAAAAATATCATTCAACTCCGAAAAATTGCGAGCAGGTAGCCATTCGCTCAATCCTTGAAACCAAATTAGAGTTTCTTCAGTAATGTTTTTCTCTCTAAGCTCATCTATAGAAAACGGACCAAATTTGTTTGTACCATCTGAATAAAAATATTTTTTCATGCTTTTTTTGCTTTATATTTTTGTTAGTATTGATTTCTTGTCATTAATTACCAAAGGTATAAAATAAATTTACTTAGAGATACGTTTTTTATATATTTTCTGCATTTAAGACGATAAATATTAAAAAATTCATGCATT
>DUVZ01000167.1 GCA_012840785.1 Bacteroidales bacterium | reverse complement strand
GACATAAGTCCTAGAATTGCGAAAATTGCAAATAACTTTTTCATTGTGTGTTCAATTTTTTGAGGATTAATGAATTTAACTTGTTATTAATTTAAAATGATTATTTACGTTATTGTTTGATTTTAATTACAAACGTTTCATCATATTTCTTTACTAATACCATATTTCTTTTTTGGTATCGCGGAGAGAGTGGGATTCGAACCCACGATACACTTTTGGCGTATACCCGCTTTCCAGGCGAGCCTCTTCAACCACTCGAGCATCTCTCCAAAAATGAGGAGAGTGTTCGAAATCGTAGCAAAATACGACTTTTTTTTCACTTGCATCTCATTTTCTTGACAAAAATAGAGAATTTATCCAACATTACCACCCATAAACGAAATAATTTTACTGTTTAAGAGCAGCTTGGCACCTATTTTAATGCATACAAAACAGATTTTCAATGTTTTAAATCAAAAAGACGCATTGCATTTGTTTTTGTTATTTGTGCCATTTCAGAATATTCGATTGCATATATATCTGCTAGTGATTGATTGATATGTTTTAAATACATGGGCTCATTTCTTTTACCTCTATAAGGAACTGGACTTAAATATGGAGCATCGGTTTCTAAAACTATCCTTTCGACGGGACAGTTTTTAAGCACCTCTCTTAAATTAGAATTCTTAAATGTAACAATGCCATTAATGCCAATATAAAAACCCTCGAATTTTAATAGCTCCTTTAGGTAGTTGGCATCTCCACTAAAACTATGAAAAACACCACGCAACTTATCTCCCCCTACTCTACTTACAGATGCTACAATTTCATCATAAGAATTGCGAGAGTGGATAGCCACCGGGAGGTCTTTTTCTAAACTCCAACTGAGTTGTTGTTCAAATGCTTCAGTCTGCTCTTTAATGTATGTATTATCCCAATAAAGATCAATCCCGATCTCACCTATAGCTAAATAGGGAAAATCGCTATTGAGCTCTCTGTATATTATATCTAAATTCTCTTTATAGCTATTATCTATGCTAGTAGGATGCAGCCCCATCATAGGTAGAAAAAAAGAGGAGTGTTGGGCTGTTATTGCTTTTAATGCATCAATTGTATCAACATCAATATTAGGCAATAACACCTTTTCTACTTGAGCCTCTTTTGCTCTAAGCACTATGTCTGAGAGGTCGTTTTTAAATCTATCTACATATAGATGAGCGTGTGTGTCAATTAGCATTACTCTACTTTTTCTCCTTTTCTATAATAATAGACAATTCCATACTCTCTGTTCTTATCTATTCTCCTTTTTGCAGCCAAATTACTGTTGGCTTCTTCTACTTGGTCCCAGATATCTAATATTATATTATCCACTTCGTGACGAAATGCTACAATATCTGCCTGCGTTCTATTGGTTGCTTTCTGATGTATCTGTTGTGTTTGGTATCCATCCTTAAATATGGAATACATCACCTTTACCTTAGCAATTGTGGGGTTGTAAATAGGAACTCCTCCTACTGAAACACGTTTCTCTTCTCCCTCAATAATCTTATCACCCCATTCAAGAAGCAGCTCATTTGTTGATAAGTCGG
>DUVZ01000166.1 GCA_012840785.1 Bacteroidales bacterium | reverse complement strand
GTTATTATCTGAATTATTTTAAGTACAATCTCTTTAAACATTATTTTTCTTGTTTTTTAGAAGACAAAGGTAGCGATTTCTTGTTACATGAAAAAAAGTGCGACTCATAAAACGAGCCGCACTTTTAAATAAATATTATTTCAACTAATTATTTTACCGTAAGCATAATAGGTGTATCAGAGATATGTAGTCTGCCTATATTGTCTGATCTGTGAAATCTGAACTTAACTCTCAGTTGTCTAGGCTCATCATTATCTATATCTTGTGATAAATGTCTTAATGCCGACAGGTTTGCAATCATTGCATCGTTTCTCAACTCTTCTGGTGCACTTGCTTCGGGTGTGCTAGTACTTGTCAATCTTATATCTATAAGAATGTCAGCATTTATGTTTGCTGGAACTTCATCATCAGGCACTTTGTAGAAGCTTATTTTTACTTCCTCTCCTTTTTTTGCTTTATACTGAAAAGAAAAAGGCCAGCGGTCACCAAAGAATTCACTTGACATTGTGAGCCATGTGGGTGGTGCAATAACGCTTTCGAAATAGAAAGGCTCTTCTCCTTCTTCTTCTTCCGGAGCACTAGTTAGTTTTAATGCTTCTTGGTCAAGTATAACAGGCTCTGCGCCTAAAACCACCTTGTAGATGCTTGTGTATTCATCCACTTTAATTGTTTCGGTGTTCTCATCTATCTGATAAGTTAGAAGTGCAACCGTGCCAGGAGCTAGAAGGTTAATTCTATCTGAAGTAATAAGTTTTCCTGCTGCTGTTCTTGCATAAGATCTACCAAGTTGTGTTTGTGTTATATAGGAGAACTCTTGGTTGCCTATATACGACTCACCATCTGAATCGAGGCACGAACTAAAAAAGAGCGTGACACTCAACAGTAATAATAAACTGAATTTTTTTGTAATTGATTTCATTGTTATTAAGTTTTATTTGTTTGTTAAAAATTAAATTTTATACCTGCTTGTATATCTAAGCCAAGCTTTTCGTCAGAGTAGTATGTTTTGTACTCATTATTGGCATTAATATAATATCGTCCACCTACTTTTCCAAACAGATGGGTTTTGTGATAGAGGGGATAAGTTATACCCACACCTCCAGCAATAGACCATTGAGGGTTTTTTTGGTTTATTTTTGCAGAAGATTCGTTGGCATAGCCTCCATTTACTACTGACGATATATCTTTTTCATCGTTGTATCTAATTTTACCATTTATATCTTTTTCTACCATTGTACCAGCTGTAACAAATAGATTTAGTTTGTTTACCGACAATAGTGTGTAGTTTATATTAAGAGGAACTCCCAAATAGTGAAACTGCACTTTTTCGGTATTGGTAAAGCTTTCGGATCTATTGGTAGTTTCAGATGATAGGTGGGTGTATATTAATCCAGTTTCAACTTGCAGTTTTGGAGTTATATTAAACGATGTGAGAACACCCAGTGAAATAGGCTGTTTGTGAGTTGTTTCCGATTCAGGACTCACCTTCTCATCCTCGTTGTAAGCTTGCATTTTGCTCATAGTAAACATGCCATATGAATCGCTCACAGAAGCACG
>DUVZ01000165.1 GCA_012840785.1 Bacteroidales bacterium | reverse complement strand
GAACCATATTTCTCCTTCTCTAGTTTTAGGATTAGGCTCGTGTATAATAACTTCAGAATCTACCACTTTGGGACCAATAGCTTGGTGCTTTCCTTTTCCTGGTGCACAGCCTGCTATCAAGGGTGAAGTTTCTGTCAATCCATACCCAATAGCAAATGGGAATTTTGCATCGATAAGGAAACGCTCCACCTGAGCATCTAATTTAGCTCCCCCTATACCAAAAAACTTAAGATGACCACCAAAAGTTTCGTACAACTTCTTACCTGCCACCCTGTTCAATATTCTTTGAGTTGGTCTAAACTTGTACAAAGCTCGTGTTATACCTTTGCTATTTATTTTCTTCAGAATGCTCCCTTTATATATCCTCTCTATAATTAAGGGTACAGTAAGCATCACAGTAGGCTTAACTTTTTCGAGAGCCGGCAATAAAACAGAAGCTGAAGGTGGCCTGCGCAAATAACTAATACTTGCACCATTTACTATAGCCAATAAAAATCCAATGGTATTCTCATAAGTATGAGACAATGGTAAAACAGAAAGAAATCTATCTGTTGGCAAAACTTCTTGTACAGAATTAGATTGATAAATATTGGTAATAAGGTTTTTTTGCGAAAGCATTACACCCTTTGGTGTTCCAGTAGTACCAGAGGTGTAGAGCAAAACCGACATCTCATCTTCATTGGGCGTATAAGTGCCTGCATGTTTTTTGTCTACATCATAAAGAGGAGATGCCTCTGGACCTTTAAGCAAATCAAAGTCATCGAGCCTAATTACAGTTTCAATTTCAACATCCTCTACCTTAGCCAATTTAAAATCTAGAGATTTGGAGATAAAAATTGCCTTCGCACCCGAGTGTTCAATAATATTGCCTAGCTCGTAAGCATTAAAATCGGGCAATACAGGCACCACTACTACTCCCATGCATTGAGTTGCAAAATAGACAATACCCCAATTGGGCATGTTCTGACTGTAAAGAATTACACGGTCGCCTGGCTCAATGCCCAAAGCTTCCATATATGCCATAACTGCATCTATGCGCTTACCCATCTGCGTGTAGCTTATAAATTCTTCACCTACAAATCCAAGAGCATCGTTGTCTCCATATTTAGAAACAACTTCTGGAATAATATTTTTGAAAAGATATGACTTTGGTGTAAACATATACGTAATTAACCTATAAAAACAACACTAACTTAATAATATACTAACGTTTGAACCCTTACACTTGTTTGCTACTCAATGCGCAAATCTACAGATTTGTACATAAAACATAAATTTCAGCATAATGCACAGGTCTAAGGCGCCTGCATTAGCTGAAATATTATAGTATAGTTGCAAAGCGTGTAAATGTTGCCAACGCTTCCGTTTTGAGCTGCAAAGCTACTAAAAAGAAATGAAAAAAGAAATCTCAAGGTTAAAACATGCCTACAAACCTTTGCCAATAGGTCAATCCATAATACGAATAAGTATCTAATTTAAATCTTCTAGGGTATATTCTTTAATTTTACATCTCTATTATCCAATGGTTTGTGCAGCTTGTAAGGATTTGATGTATCTACTTCAACAGGTTCTCTGTCGGAATGTATGATACAGTAAGACGAATGTGCTCTAGCATCTCTATCACAACCTGGTGCTATACATGTTGAATTGCCCAATAATGCATCAATTAAAGAAACGCACGACGAGAGAGATAAAAGGATAATAGATAAGAATACCATTAAAGCAACTCTCCTCAAGGTATTCAAATTTAAGAACAACACTTTTTCCATGCAGAAAAGGTTTAATTTATAAACTAGCCTAATTCATTGCAACAAATTTAATACAAACTGGCATATCTATTGCTATATCTTGATTGATATTAGTGAGCAATCCTGTTTTATTATCTATCCTGTACACCTCCACTACATTATCATCGCGCCCTGCAACCAACAAGAATTTTCCATTAGGTGTAATAGCAAAGTTACGTG
>DUVZ01000164.1 GCA_012840785.1 Bacteroidales bacterium | reverse complement strand
TTGGTAGGCTCTGCCTTCACAGTTATACTACTCATCTGCTCTGCTTTGTCGAGCGACTCATCGTCTAACGATAAGAAATAACTATAGTTATTGAGCACTCCCAAGTTTTGAGGATTCAATTTCAAAGCCTCCTCATACTTTTTGTAAGCAAGTCGCTTCTCTCCTAAATGGTAATTCAAATCGCCTATTTGAGCATAAAAGTCAGATTTTACTAGAGGGTTCGCATCCTCCATTATCTCTAGTCCGTCCTCGAATACAACTAACGCCTCCTCGTACTGTTCTAGCTGATACTTAGCCCCACCAAGATAGAAGTAAAATTGATAGGCATCGGGAATATGCTTCAAAGCATTTTCTGTTATCCAAATCACCTTTTCCAAACTATCAGGCAGTGCAATACGCAGCATATTTTCCCAGCCTGCAGGGTTTTCTGGTTCTGCCAAAGCGTATATCTCAAACTGCTCCATTGCCTCCGTTTCATTCTCTTGCAACATCAATACACTCCCATATAGAAAATTGAGCTGTGCATTATTGGGATGTTGCTCAAAAAGAGTGCCAAAAAGAGGATTCGCTATTGTAGTATCTGTTTTATTAGATTGCAGCATTGTGATATAGCGTGTAAGCAACTGAAGCTTTATATCTATCTCAAACATGGGGTTAATCAGTGCTCCCTTTATCTCTTCCAATGCCATATCAGGCTTGCCACTCTTCTCATAATAATTTACCATCGATAATACCAAAGCTGGATAATTTGCGTCTACAACTTCTACTTTTCTGTATTGTTCAAGCGCCTTTTCAAGCTGATTATCTTGCATATACAAATTACCCAACATAAGAGTATAGTCTATGTTATCAGGGTTTTTATCTACTATACTTTCAATCTCGTCAAAAGCTTCGTCTTTTCTGTTCAACATAGAGTAAAGTCGAAACTTATTAATAGTTATAGACTCTCTCACCCCCACCACTTGCTCTAGCCCGTCCAACACCTCAATAGCTTTTTCCAAGTCACCATTATCGTTATATGCTTCGGCTAAAGCCATATACACATCAATATTCTCAGGATACTGTTCCAACATCCTATTGTAAATATCTATAGCCTCTTGTTTTTGGTCAAGGTCGCGATAAAAAGAGCCCATCATCATATTATAGTAATAGTTGTGAGGGTCTTTTTCTAAAGCCTTCTCTAAAAAAGCTGCAGCCTTACTATTCTCTTGCAACACATTGTAGAAACCACTTAGCTCACTCAACACATTTGCCTTGGTAGAGTCTAAAGCATAGCAATGCTTAAAAAGGTCGAATGCTTCAGCATAATTACCTTGTGCTTTAGCACTCAAGGCATCGTAAAAATAGTAGTCAAACTTTCTTTGATTATCGCTATCTATTGTCCAACTACTATTGTTTTGTGCAAACACAAATCCTGTAGCCAAATAAATTAGCACAACAAGAGAAGTTATTGTTTTAGTATTATATCTGAATAGTTGAAATGTCATATCTCTTTTTTTAATTAATCCTTTCCAGTGTGACCAAATCCACCATCACCTCGCTCACTATCCTCTAGCACATTGGTCTCTTGCCAGTCTACAGTAGCGTGTTTTGCAACAACCATTTGGCAAATTCTCTCGCCATGATTGATAACAAATTCATTATTAGACAAATTTACTAATACTACACGAATTTCCCCTCTATAATCGGCATCAATTGTACCTGGAGAGTTCAAAACAGAGATACCATGTTTCACAGCCAAGCCGCTACGAGGTCTTATTTGAGCTTCATATCCTACAGGTAGCTCTATGAACAACCCTGTAGGTATCAATGCTCTTTCAAGAGGCTTCAAGGTAACAGGGCTGTCTAAATTAGCCCTCAAATCCATACCTGCACTATGGGAGGTGGCATATTTGGGTAAAGAGTTTTCTGATTTGTTTATTATTTTTACACGCATAGTATTTTCATTAATTGATGACAGAAATTTATAAAGACTCAAACAGCCTATTCTATCAAAGATATTGTTATAATTATTAAGTAGGTATAAATATACTTTGAGAATGACGCTACTTAAAGTTTGTTTTTTGACAGACCAATGAGTAAGTAAATGCGAAAATATACAATTCTCACCAATTAATTAGCTTATTGATAAAATTTAAGCCCCTTTCATAGAAAATACAAGCTATTATAAGCAATAATTTATAATTTGATATAGCAAAATTTGTATCTTTGTTATAATGAAGAATTGGAATAAAATACTCGACAAGTTTAGAACCACTATAAACAATAGGGGCATCGACTCATTTCATGTGCTCGAAGAGCTTGTTCCAATAGAGGAGCAAATGGAGTTTTTTAAGCTTCTTGATAATCTCAAAGCAAATGAAACGAAGTTTGTTCGTGATTCTGAAATAGAGATGCTTTTTTCAGCAGATGTGTCAGTCGAAAGAAAAAAGGAATGTTTAGTATTGCTATCATCAATTCCAGATGTGAAAGCCTATCGCGCATTAGAGACCTATCAAAGCAGCCCCTTAGAGGCAGAGTTGAAAAACTGGTCGTCTATTGCACTGCTTGGTAGTCGAATTGGCCTTAATACTGACCTATTAGGCAAACCTCAGATTTATATATCATCAGGATTGGGGGGGCACGACAAAAAGATGCGTTTTTTCACCCTCTTCATAACCAGAGAGCATGAAAACTTTACTGAAGTTCAAAAAGAGTTGGTCGAACGTGAATTCAAATTTCAACTTGAGGGTGCAGATATAGAAATAGAGACATTTGAGATAAAGAACAACTATTTTACTATCCTATTCCTTTTCCCTTTCAAAACTGATGTAAGAGCAATATTGCAATCTGCAATAGAAGAGTGCAACCAATATGGTAACTTTTTAGACGATAAATTTCTATTTACCAATGTGAAAGTCTTGAGCGACATAGAGATTCAAAAGCTGCTCGACAATGACCTTAAGCTAGATTAAACACAAATGACTCCTAGCTACTGCCAACAAAACTTATTAATCCTCTGTAGAAACCCTTCTTATTACAAGTAA
>DUVZ01000362.1 GCA_012840785.1 Bacteroidales bacterium | reverse complement strand
CCGACAGCGCGCTGGTTGCCGCGGCGACGCTCTCCAACCGCTACATCGCCGATCGTTTCCTTCCGGACAAAGCCATCGACTTGATGGACGAGGCATCAGCCAAGTTGCGAATGGAGGTAGACTCTGTACCCGAAGAGCTGGACGAGATAAGTCGCCGCATCAAACAACTAGAAATTGAGCGCGAAGCCATCCGCCGCGAAGACGACAAGCCCAAAGAGGAAAAGCTAACCAAGCAAATCGAAAACCTTCGCGAAGAGGAAAACGTGTTGCGCGCCAAGTGGCAATCCGAAAAAGAGATTATCAACAAGATACAGCAAAACAAAATCGATAAAGAAGATGCCAAGTTTCAAGCCGATAAAGCCGAGCGCGAAGGCAACTATGGCTTGGTGGCAGAGCTGCGCTATGGTAAAATAAAACAGATAGAGTCTGAAATAGAATCCTTGAAAGAGGAACTTCACCAGCGTCAAGGTGCAGGCGCAATGATAAAAGAAGAGGTAGATGCCGACGATATTGCCGATGTGGTGGCTCGTTGGACAGGTATTCCGGTTAGTAAAATGATGCAAAGCGAACGCGAAAAACTGTTGCACCTTGAAGAGGAGCTACACAAACGCGTAGTGGGTCAGCAAGAAGCCATCCGCGCCGTGTCAGACGCAGTGCGCCGTAGTCGTGCCGGATTGCAAGACCCCAAAAAACCAATCGGTTCGTTTATCTTCTTGGGAACAACCGGAGTGGGCAAGACCGAGCTAGCAAAAGCCCTAGCAGAGTACCTCTTCGACGATGAGAATATGATGACCCGCATCGACATGAGCGAGTATCAAGAAAAATTTAGTGCCTCGCGCCTGGTAGGAGCGCCTCCTGGATATGTGGGTTACGACGAAGGCGGGCAACTCACCGAAGCCATTCGCCGCAAGCCCTATTCAGTAGTGCTCTTCGACGAGATAGAGAAGGCACACCCTGATGTGTTCAACATCCTCTTGCAGGTGCTCGACGATGGACGCCTTACCGACAACAAGGGTAGGGTGGTAAACTTCAAAAACACCATCATCATCATGACCTCAAATTTGGGATCGGCACTGATACGCGACAAGTTTTCGCACATCACACCCGACAATCGCCAAGAGGTAATAGAGCGCACCGAGCTAGAAGTGATGGAGCTATTGAAAAAGACCATTCGTCCGGAGTTCTTAAACAGAATCGACGAAACCATCGTCTTCACGCCACTCACCGAGAAAGAGATTGCCGAGATTGTGGGGCTACAATTGGATGGATTGAAAAAGATGCTCCACTCAATGGAATCGACTTGGAATATACACCCCAAGCAGTGCAAAACATTGCTACCGAGGGGTACAACCCCGAGTTTGGTGCACGCCCCGTGAAGCGTGTTATTCAGCGCAAGGTGTTGAATCAGCTGTCCAAAGACCTCTTGGCAGGTGGGGTAGACAACTCACGACCCATTGTGATTGATGTGGAGGGAGATCATCTTGTGTTTAGGAATTAGGGACTAGAAACTAGAAACTGGAAACTAGGAAATAGAGAAAGGCGTTGCGAAAGTGACGCCTTTTTTAGTTAAGAGTTAAAAATTAAAAGTTGGTGCGGGAAATTTGGCATTATGTGTTGAGCAGACTCGTAATTCGTAATTGACCTCTACCGGGCGTTGCGGCTCTAGTCCGCATCGACCATTGATTATTAGTAACACAAAACGAATAACTCTAAGGGTATTGAATAATACACAATGCGGGCTCTAAAGAGCTAAGAATGAAGAACTAAGAATTAAGAATGAAGAGTTGCGAGAAATATCAGTACAAAGCATAAATAACACACAAAGAATCCCGGAGGGATGATATGTTTGTAGCAACAAAAATGTACACGTCCAACAGAATCCCGGAGGGATGATATATTTATAACAGCTAAAGTACTGACAGCCATCCCATTAATAATTAATAATTAACAATTAATAATTAATAATCTAACCATCACCTCTTATATTTGCAAATCCAATAATATTTCCGAAATTTGCACCCTCATTTTTGGGTACATCCCCTTAAGCATTAAAAATTAGAACATGAACGGATTATTATTTATAGGTTGGTCGATAGTAGGACTAGTTGCCCTAACCCTAGCCTACAAACTGTTTGGCAAAATGGGCTTAATAGGCATCATTGCAGGCAGCGTGGTGATGATGAATATATTGGTCAATAAATCGGTAATTATTTTCGGAATAGGCGCCACCAGCGGCAATGTATTCTACGCCATGGTTTTCTTGGCAACCGATATACTATCAGAAAACTACGGAGGCAAAGAGGCGCGCAAATCCGTTATGATAGGCTTTTTCATATCCCTGCTCACCCTCATTGGTGCCTGGGTAGCCATCGCCATGACGCCCGCCCCTTGGGACACAGCACACCAACCCTTGAGTCAAATACTCACCCCCATGTATCGCATTATAGCCGGTAGCATGGTATCGTTTTTTGTGAGCAATATGCTCGACACCTACATCTATCAGTGGTTGAAAAACAAATTTCCAAAACAGCTGTGGATAAGAAATAATGGTAGCACAATGACTAGCCAGCTGGTCGACAGCCTACTCTTTGCCACCATAGCACTCTTGGGCACTATGCCTTTTGACGCGTGGGTGCAAGTGGTGATATCAACTTATATACTAAAGTTTATAATTGCTATTATTGATACGCCGTTTTTGTATTTGGTTGCCAAGAAAAGGTAAGTTAGATAAGTGACGCGTAATGCGTGATGCGTGATGCGTAATTTGTAAAAATAGTAAAAGCCCCACTACAATAGTGAGGCTTTTATTGTTTAAAAGACTAGATTGTCTTTAGTAAAAGTCACGCGAGAAGACTCGCTCGGTAGCCCTGATTTACAATGGTGTGGGTCAGACATTAGCCTCGCCATTCAAGTTGTGCCCTAACTCATCGCTCAGCTCGCCTTCCAGCTCATCATCCATCGCATCATCGTAGTAGAGCCCCATGGCTTGCATTTCCAGCTCATCCTCTTCGGTGTAGTCTTCATCGGCACCATCATTTTCTATGTTGCCTTCTGCACCTTCACCAGGTT
>DUVZ01000017.1 GCA_012840785.1 Bacteroidales bacterium | reverse complement strand
TTCGTCCACAAGAAAATATTTTAAGTATTAATGGAGAGGAAGTTTACAGTTTTACTCCTTGGCGAACAGATTGTGCTTCATTTAGAAGATTTAATCCATCAACAGGCGTGTGGCTTAGTAAAAGAACAGTTGCTTATATAGGACGAGAAGGCAGAGCAGAAAAGGAGGTAGAAGAGCCCATAGCCTCGTCCGACCTTTCACGCTCCAATTGGTGCCCTGGAAGCAATGTGCCACCATCTGTGATACCTTTAAAAGATATAGAGCCTGGAAAGCATGTGCTAACTATTAGCATACCCGAATCGAAAGAGATAGAAGGTGACAAACTAAACCGCTGGTTGGTTTCAGCCTATCTAGTATGGGATGAATAACAAATTGAGTTAGAACAACAGAATAAATAAAACATCAACATCATTTTGTTTGATGTTTTATCCAAACTAGTTGAAACAAAAAAACGTTGCAAATCAGATTTGCAACGTTTTTTATATCTCTATTCTTAAAGATGATATTATCTTTATTCTTTATCAGTTTTAGGTTCATCACTCTCAACTTCTTTAGAAGATGTAGTTTCGATGTTTTCATCCTTATCTGCCTGTACTGTTTGAGGAGTTGAAGCAGCTGCTGGAGAAGTTGACTTTCTACGTGTACGACGTCTTCTGGTTTTCTTTGGAGCAGAAGTGTCTTGCAGCATATTTTCATTGTAATCAACTAGCTCAATGAAGCACATTGAAGCATTGTCTCCCAAACGATGTCCAGTTCTTACTATACGTGTATAACCACCTGGACGATCTCCCACTTTTTGAGATACATTTTGAAACAATTCTGTTACAGCATGTTTATCTTGTAGTGTTTTGAAAACAATTCTTCTAGAATGAGTTGTATCTTCTTTAGATCGTGTAATAACAGGCTCAACTACCTTCTTCAAAGCTTTAGCTTTTGGAACAGTAGTAAAAATGCGCTTATGCATAATCAATGACGTAGCCATATTTGAAAGCATAGCTTTGCGATGAGATGATGTACGCCCTAAGTGATTTATCTTTTTATTATGTCTCATTTCTTATTTTATTCTTTATCTAATTTATATTTGGAAATATCCATACCGAAGGTTAGATTCAATCCTTCAAGTAATTCTTCAAGTTCAGCAAGAGATTTCTTACCAAAGTTTCTAAACTTCAATAAGTCATTTCTATTATGCTCCACTAGTTCTCCTAACGATTCTACATTAGCAGCTTTTAAACAGTTAAGAGCTCTCACTGAAAGATTGAGATCAGATAATTTACGCTTAAGTAGTTGACGCATATGAAGTAGTTCTTCGTCGAACTCCTCTATATTATCTGCATCAATAGTTTCGAGCATAATCTTATCGTCAGAAAAAAGCATAAAGTGATGAATCAGAATTTTTGCAGCCTCTTTCAATGCATCTTTAGGATGAATAGAACCATCTGTAATGATTTCCAGATTAAGTTTTTCATAATCTGTTTTTTGCTCAATACGATAATTCTCAACATCATACCTAACATTTCTTATAGGTGTAAAAATTGAATCGATTGTAAGTAACTGTACATCTTCTTCGAGCAACATCTCTCTGTTCTCTTCAGCCGACACGTAGCCCCTGCCTTTATTGACAGTAAGCTCCATACGGATTTCAGCTTTTTTCTCTAAATGGCATATTACCAAATCAGGATTCAGCACTTCAAATCCGGTCATTAAACGTCCTATATCTCCAGCTTTGAATTCTTCTGAACCAGAGAATTTAATACTTACTTTCTCGTTATCTATTTCATCTACAATTTGCTTAAAGCGCACTTGCTTTAAGTTAAGGATGATATTTGTCACATCTTCTAGAACGCCTGGAAGAGTTGCAAATTCATGATCAACTCCTTCAATCTTCAGGGAAGTAATTGCAAATCCTTCTAACGAAGAAAGCAAAATGCGACGCAATGCATTGCCTATAGTAACACCATAGCCAGGTTCTAACGGACGAAACTCAAATTTTCCGTAGAATGCATCATCCTGCAACATTATAACTTTATCGGGTTTTTGAAATGCTAAAATTGCCATTAAATCTTTATTTAGAATATAATTCTACTATTAGTTGTTCTTTTATATTTTCTGGGATATCAGTTCTCTCTGGCCAATGTAATAATTTACCACTAAGAGTTCTTGCATCCCACTCAAGCCAAGGATATTTGCTATGATTGAAGCCTTCAAGCGAGTTGCTCACAACTTCAAGTGATTTAGACTTTTCTCTTACGCCAACTATTTGACCTGCTTTTACGCTGTAAGAAGGTATATCCAATGTTTTACCATCAACAACAATGTGACGGTGTGTTACCAACTGACGAGCAGCTGCGCGTGTTGGAGCAATACCTAATCTAAATACTACGTTGTCTAATCTAGACTCTAATAGCTGAAGTAACACTTCACCAGTAATCCCTGTACTGCGGGCGGCTTTATCAAATGTAATTCGGAATTGTTTTTCTAATACACCATATGTGTATTTTGCGCGCTGTTTTTCACGTAGCTGTGTACCATACTCCGAGGTTTTTCTTCTACGTGTATTCCCATGTTGTCCTGGTGGGTAGTTCTTTTTAGAAAGAACTTTATCAGGACCGAAAATAGCTTCGCCAAATTTGCGTGCTATTCTTGATTTTGGACCAATATATCTTGCCATTATTACAATTATTCTTTTTCTGAATCCTAAACTGTGCAGCCGCGATTACTGAGAAGTGATCAAGTAATCTAAAATCACAGTTCAAATTTCGATATTAAATGAAACTTAAATTTTGATTATACTCTTCTTTTCTTTGGAGGACGACATCCATTATGTGGTAATGGTGTAACATCTACAATCTCCATAACTTCAATACCTGCGCCGTGAATAGTTCTAATTGCTGATTCACGACCGTTACCAGGTCCTTTAACATAAACTTTTACTTTACGTAGACCTAAATCAAATGCAGTTTTAGCGCAATCAGATGCAACCATTTGAGCTGCATATGGTGTGTTCTTTTTAGAACTTCTAAAACCCATCTTACCTGCTGATGACCAGCTTATTACCTGACCATCCTCATTAGTCAATGAAACAATAATATTGTTGAATGACGAATGTATGTGGGCTTGTCCTATCGGACTAACTTTCACTTTTCTTCTCTTTGCTGCGACAGTTCTCTTTGCCATATTAGTTAATCACTTTATTATTTAGTAGCTGTTTTTTTATTTGCAACTGTTTTCTTTCTCCCTTTACGTGTACGAGCATTGTTTTTTGTACTTTGCCCTCTTACAGGTAAACCAGTACGATGTCTGATGCCACGGTAGCAACCAATGTCCATCAATCGTTTTATATCTAGTTGTACTTCCGATCGCAAATCTCCTTCTACTTTGTATTCGTTTGTAATTATTTCACGAACACGAGCTGCTTGATCATCTGTCCAATCTTTTACTTTGATATTTCTATCAACTTCAGCCTTCTCTAAAATACTTTTGGATGCGCTGCGGCCGATTCCAAAAATATAAGTTAAGGCAATTTCGCCTCTTTTATTTTGTGGTAAATCGACACCTACAATTCTTATAGCCATATATCTATTTGTTTGTTGTTACAAAAATAATAATATTATCCTTGGCGTTGTTTAAACCTTGGATTTTTCTTGTTTATTATGTACAAACGACCTTTCCTTTTTACAATTTGACAGTCAGCTGTACGTTTTTTTAAGGATGCTCTTACTTTCATATCTGTTTTTTATTTGTATCTGAATGATATTCTTCCTTTAGAGAGATCATAAGGTGACATCTCTACTCTCACTCTATCTCCGGGTAATATGCGGATATAATGCATTCGCATTTTTCCTGAAATATGAGCTGTTATTTCATGTCCATTTTCTAATTCTACACGGAACATTGCGTTTGATAACGCCTCTAAAATTACTCCGTCTTGTTCTATTGCTGGTTGTTTAGCCATTATAAATTACGATGTTTAAAGATTATCTTTTATGAATTCAAAAGTTGATAAAATGTCTGCCTTTCCATTACGAACAGCAATCGTGTGTTCGAAGTGAGCTGAGGGTTTTCGATCTTTTGTTCTAACAGTCCAACCGTCACTTTCAAAGACAACATTTTTACTTCCCATATTTATCATTGGTTCGATTGCAATACACATTCCATTTTTAATTAACGGACCAGTTCCACGTCTACCATAATTCGGTACCTCTGGAGCTTCATGCATTTTACGCCCTATACCATGTCCTACCAACTCCCTTACTACTGTATAACCAAGTTTTTCGCAATAAGTTTGTATAGCATTTCCGATATCTCCAATTCTGTTACCCTCTTTGGCTTGCTCAATACCAATATAAAGTGATTCGCGAGTTACCCTCAGTAGCTTTTTAATTTCGTCGGATACTTCGCCAACGCAATATGTATAAGCAGAATCACCATTATATTCATTTTTAACTGTCCCAATATCTATTGAAACAATATCGCCCTCTTTCAAGGGTATATTGTTAGGTATTCCATGTACTACATGTTCGTTTACAGAAGTACAAATAGAATTTGGAAAGCCTCCGTAGCCTAAAAAAGAAGGAACAGCTCCATGATCTCTAATAAACTCATCCGCTATTTTATCAAGTTCTAATGTAGTAATGCCAGGGCGGATATGTTTGGATAATTCTCCATGTGTCATACCTACCAAGCGATTACTTTCGCGCATTAACTCAATTTCTTCGTCTGTTTTAAGATAGATCATATTACTTTCTCATCGTTTTTTAAATAGTCTATTAGTATGCTGCGATAGAACCTGTTCTACCCTTAATTTTACCCGACTTCAATAGCCCGTCGTAATGACGCATTAGCAAGTGACTTTCTATTTGCTGCAGTGTGTCTAATACAACACCCACAAGAATTAATAGAGAAGTACCACCAAAGAACTGTGCAAACTGACCACTTACACCAAAGAAACTAGCAAAAGCTGGCAATATAGCCACAATAGCTAGAAAAATAGATCCTGGCAGGGTGATTCGCGACATAATAGTGTCGATATACTCTGCAGTTCTTTTTCCTGGTTTAATGCCTGGAATAAAACCATTATTACGTTTGAGGTCTTCTGCCATTTGAGTTGGATTAATTGTTATTGCTGTATAGAAATACGTAAATGCAATAATCATCAATGCAAAAATGAAATTATACCAAAAACTAGTATGATCCATCAATGAAGATAAAAATCCACCACCCTCTCTTGCAGTAAAATTAGCCAATGTAATAGGTATAAACATAATTGCTTGCGCAAAAATA
>DUVZ01000163.1 GCA_012840785.1 Bacteroidales bacterium | reverse complement strand
CGCTTAGTGCATTGCAAAAAATGAAGGAGATGAAGGGTTATGTTGAGCAAAACAAAGATGTGTACAATAATAGCCTGCTTTTGGGTAATGCCTACTACAACCTCACATTTTATGGCAATGCACGTCTATTTTCGGTGAGTGGGCTTACAGGGGAGGTTATACCTGGTCTACCAGAGAATATAGTCTGTTTTGCTCAAACTATGCTTACCAATTGTGGCACTGCAAAGAAATATTACCAAAAAGCAGTGCTAGCTGCCCAGAATGATGAACAACGGGCCAAAGCGACCTATATGATTGCAAAATGTGAGAGAAACGAATTTTATAATAAGCACTACACTTTTGGTAAATGTGGTGAATACACTGAATATATCTATAACCCAGATGGTTTTAATGCAAAATCCTTTTCCTATGCTTGGGATGGTTTTAAAGAGCTAAAAGAGAAGTATGCACATACTCAGTATTATAAAGATGTTATTGAGGAGTGTGAATACTTTGAGTTTTATATAAACAATTAACAACAAAGCCTTTGTGACAGGCAGAGAGAGAAAAAAGACAATGAGAATTAAATATATAACATGCAAAAATATAGCTTTATGAAAATATTCGTAAACGATAAAGAAATTACAATATTTCACGGCGCTAAAGTGCTAGATGTGATACGAGCATACTACACACACCACAAAATGAAATGGCCCTGCCAATTGCCAATCGTAACCGATGCACATGGCAATAGCGTTGCTTCTGATGGTGAATTAAGAGAAGGAAATCACTTGTATATAAAAACTAAAAACAATAGAGTTATGAAAACAATTTCTACAAAATTAAAGGTAATAAGTGGTATAATGGTGCTTAGTGTATCTTTGTTAATAGGCTGCAGCACAAGCCGTAAAGCAGTAGAGTTGCCCAAAGAAAGAACAATAGAAATTTTAGCTGTAAACGATATGCATGCAGCTCTTGACAACTTTCCAAGATTTGCATTTATGGCTGACAGTCTAAGGGCTATCTACCCCCATTTGCTACTCGTTTCGGGTGGTGATAATCAAACTGGAAATCCTGCAAACGATCAATACCCCGAGAAAGGAATGCCCATTATCGAACTGATGAATGCTGTTAATTTCGACCTATCGGCAGTGGGAAACCACGAGTTCGATTCCCGGCTGGAAGGTTTTCAACACATCACACACAAAGCTGAGTTTGATTTTCTAAGTGCCAATATCGAACTTCCCAATGAAGGCGATTTTCGTGTTAAACCATACAAAATAGTAGAAACGCCCAATGGACTTAAGACAGCCTTTGTTTCTCTTTTGGATATTAATCCCAATGGAATACCCGATACGCATCCCGATAATGTGAAAGGATTCATGTTTTACAACCCATTTGAAAAGGCTCAAGAATATCTCTTTCTAACAGATAGTTCGAATTTGTTGATAATGGTGAATCATATGGGCTTTGAAGAAGATGTGAAATTAGCCAATCAACTGCCAGCAAAGAGCGTAGACCTAATTATTGGTGGACACTCTCATACAAAAGTAGATAAAGACCAGATTCATAATGGAATTATGATTACGCAAGCCGAGCGAAAACTAAAGTATGCAACACTTATTAAACTTACTGTTACCCTAGAAGGCCTGGTAAATAGAGAGATGGAGTTACTTACAGTGGGCAAAGAAGGAAACATTCGTGCCGATATTCAAGAAATGGTGGATGGCTACAATAATAATCCAGCATTGACTGAAACTATTGCTATAGCCGAAGACAATTTCTCGAACTATGAAGAGATAGGTTACTTAATGATGGATGCTTTACGCAAGGGCTCTGGAGCTGACATTGCTTTCATAAATCCTGGAGGTGTGCGTATATCTGAACTTACCAAAGGTGCTGTACGCACAAGAGATGTGTATGAAATGGACCCTTTTGGTAATGAAATAGTGCAATTCAACCTTTCGGGACACGAAATGCGCAATCTGTTTCTATCAGCTTTTGCACTTGATGAAAACCTACCTATTTATCCCTCGGGAATGACTACACGTTATCTGCTTAACACCGATGGAAGCCTGAAGGATGTTGAGCTTTTCACTACTGATGGAGAGGCTTTTGATATGGATAGAATGTACACAGTTGTAATGAATGATTATATGGCCTCGACATACAAATACGATCACAAAGATCCAGGACAGGGATTGTTCCGTCCCACTGCTGAAACAACTATTGATTATCTGAAAGAATTGAAAAACATTCCAAGTTATAGGGGAGTGCAACGGGTAGAGATAGTTAAATAGAAGAAATAATATAACAAGAGAATTTTCCTATCAGGATTTTCCTTGGAGGTCTAAAAAGCAAACTTGAAAACTTCGAATAATCAAAAATATGAAAAAGCAATTAATAGTGATTCTATTTATAGCATTCGTGACAACAATAAGCATGAGTAGTTGCAATGAAACAATTGATTTTGTAGAAGAAATAGCGCCTCCCGACAATGCTTCCATTTCAGGATCACTTGCGGGTAAAATCAATCACGATAAACTTGATATGAGTGAT
>DUVZ01000162.1 GCA_012840785.1 Bacteroidales bacterium | reverse complement strand
CCTCGGATATCGTTATTGGGAAGCCAGTTGAATATTTGATGCTCTCTCTTAAATTTTGCATTGCTCTAAGCACTCCACTAGAGACAAAGAGGAGTTTCTTTCTGTTGTTTGAAAGTAGTTTGTCTAACTCTCGCAGGTAGTCGAGATTGAGATAGCTATGAAATAGTTTACGGTTTTTAGTGGTGCTGCCAGTTGTGGGAATATCCAATAGCTCGATAAAGGAGATGTATTGTGCATGTTCTTTGCCGAGACCCAATTTTGCGAACTGTCTGTGATATCTAACGCCATCGCTACTAGGATAGGAATGTAGAAGAAAAGGATGATGCACACCATATTTCTCCCAAAATTTCACGCCATTTGAGAGGTACTCTTTGATGCGTGGAAAGAATCCATCTGTAGCTATGTTTGCGCCAAAATTGGCATCTAGCCCAAGGAAAAGTATTTTTGCTCTTCTTGGGTTTTGTCCTTGATAAGGTTTGCTTTTAAAGAGCTCTGTTAGCTCTAGGCTTGGATGTTTTGAATACATTGGGTGGATTGTATTTTAAGGGTTAAGAAACTCGTTTTACTTCTATCCTTCAATCGCCACAGTTAACTTTTGCCCAATAAAGCAAAAATATACTAATAAAGCAACTATTTTGCAAGTTAACTAACAGACGATTAAGATTTATTGCCATTCACACATCAAACTCTCTTCACACAATCCATGGTTAAAAAAACCCTCTATTAGAAAATAAAAGTTGCCTTTACAAATCTTAATGAAGAGATGTGTTGACACTATTGCAGCATGGGCATCTATCGAACCAAATAAAACCCTGATAACTTTGAAAGTATCTATTATTGTACCTGTATATAATACTGAGCCCTATATTGTTAGATGTTTTGAGTCTATCGCAAATCAGACTTACACTAATATTGAGTGTTTGTTTGTGGATGATTGTACACCCGACAATAGTGTGGGTATTATAGAGCAACTAATGGCGCAATATAGTGGCAGTGTGGTGTTTAGGATTGTAAAACATGATGTAAACAGGGGGCTTTCGGTTGCTAGAAATAGTGGCACGCTGGCTGCTAGTGGCAAATATATTTATTACTTGGATAGTGATGATGAGATAACTACTGATTGTATTGAGGTGCTGGTGGATATGGCAAGGAAATATGCTGATGCTGAGATAATACAGGGCAACACAATGACCATTCCCGAGCCAAAGGCGAGTGATGATTGGGCTAACTTGCACTATAAAGATTTTCCTGAATATAGCGAGGATGTTGGGTGGATAAAACGACGCTGTTTGTTGGAGCCTAAAATACCTATTAATGCTTGGAATAAATTGATTGAAAGAGAGTTTGTATTGAGGCATGGGCTCTTTTTTAAGGAGGGGATAATACATGAGGATGATCATTGGATGTTTTATGTAGCCAAACACCTTAAGGGTATTGCTTTTGTGAGAGAATTTGGGTATTTGCACTATAGGGTGGATGGTAGTATAATGCGCACTGGGTGTAATGCTAGGAGCTTGAAATCGGCGCTGGAGATTGTGAAGGATTGGAATGATAACCTAGACAATTATTTATTGTCGGCACAAAAGAGTGCTATGTATGTGCTTTTGCGTAACAAACTTTTGATTGTGAATAGGGATGCTGGCAAAGAGGGTGTGGGTGAAATAAGGGATGAATATAGGGTTTTTATAAAAGAGTTGCTAAGGTTGAATATGAAGTCTGGCAACTATGCCTATTGCTTGATATTGCTGCTGATGCTTGCTCCGAAGGGGGTGTATAATACGGTGGTTGTTAAGAAGGCGATTGGGGGGGGGATTTTGAGGGTAATGGTAAATGGTTAATTGTAAACGGTCAACCTATTTCAGGCATTGACATCTACGATGCGCTAGCTAAGCAGATATGTTTTCGATATTCCACTTCTCACTATTCACTCCAAACTCAAGACTCAAAACCCCAAACTCCCAACTCAAAACTCCTAACTCTTGACTCAAAACTCCCAACTCAAAACTCTTACCTTTCTTTAACACCATTCCTTTAAACATTTTGTTTAAATCATTTGTTTAAATCAAAAAGATAACCGTATATTTGCACCCACACATTACAACAAAAGAGATATGGAAAAAGAGATAAACAAAGAACTATCGTCAGAAGAGAAGATAATAGAGGCAGCACGCAAACTGTTTACACAAAAGGGATTTGCGGCAACCAAAACTAGGGATATTGCCGAGGAGGCAGATAGTAATTTGGCGCTGTTGAACTACTATTTTAGGAGTAAGCAAAACCTGTTTCAGATAATTATCGAAAAAGAGTTTGAAGAGTTGTTTGGAATAATAACGCCCATTTTGTCTAACAAGGAGATATCGCTGGAAGAGAAAATAGAGACGCTTGTATCGAGCTACACAAAGTTGTTGTTGGGAAATCCCGACTTGCCTTTTTTTGTGTTGAGTGAGATAAAGGGTAATGATTTTATTGCTAAGAGGGTGAAGCAAAATGCCGAAATTTTGTCGCAACCTATAATAGAGAATCAATTGAGGGAGGGTGGATATAGGGTATCGGCGTTTAATTTTATTATGAATGTGATGAGTTTGACGCTATTTCCGTTTATGTCGAAACCGCTGTTTGTGACGTCGGGACTGGTGAATGAGGAGGAGTTTGCACACTTTATAGAGCAACGCAAAAAGGATATTCCAAAATGGGTAATGAATACATTAAAATAAAGAGAGCTATGAAAAGGATAAAATTATTGATGATGGCAATGTTGCTGCTATTGGCTATTGGGGCTAAGGGGCAGGTGGTGACGCTGAACGAATGTCAGGCTATGGCAAGGGACAACTACCCTGCAGTGGCTAGGTTTTCAATTATAGAGCAGAGCAAAAACTATACACTGTCAAATGCAAACAGGGCTTATTTGCCGCAATTGTCGTTGGAGGGAAAGGCAACCTATCAATCGGATGTGATAACTATTCCGTTGGATATGCCGGGGTTGGAAATTCCTACGCCTGACAAGGATCAGTATCAAATAGTGGCTCAAGCCAATCAGATAATATGGGATGGGGGCAAAATTGCTGCTAATAAGGAGATGATAAAGGCTGGTGCAGAGGCTGAGAAAAAGGAGTTGGAGACGGAGCTATATACATTGCGAGAGCGTGTGAATGGGCTATATTTTGGCATATTGTTGATGCAAGAGCAGTTGAAACTGCAGGAGGTGCTAGAGGATGAGTTGCAACGCAATTATGAGCGGGTGAGTAGTTATATCGAGAATGGAATTGCCAATGAGGCTGATTTGAGTAGTGTGAAGATAGAGCAGTTGAAGGCAAAGCAACAGCGTATAGATATGGAATCGGCACAGGAGGCATATTTGCAGATGCTGGCTATACTGACTGGGGCGGAGCTAAGTAGCGAGACTGAGTTTGTGAAGCCACCTGTAGAGCCACAAAGCTCGGTAGTGAAGATTAATCGTCCGGAGTTGGATCTGTTTGTGGCACAAGAGGCAACTATTGATGCACAAACAAGGGGCTTGAAATCGGGTGTGATGCCTGTGATAGGAGCTTTTGCACAAGGGGGATATGGCAAACCGGGATTGAATATGTTGCAAAATGAGTTTGATGCTTTTTTCTTGGGTGGTGTGAAGTTGTCGTGGAATATTGGCAATTTATATACGCTAAAGAATAGTATTAAGACGAATGAGTTGAAGAAATTGAGCATTGATACTCAGCGTGATACTTTTATTCATAATCTGAATATGCAGATATCGCAACAGCAAAACGAGATAGATAAGTATCGAAAAACGATGGAGGATGATGAGGAGATAATTCGTTTGCAACAGTTGATAAAGGATGCTGCTGAGGCTAAGGTGGAAAACGGAACGATGACTGTGTCGGATATGTTGAAGGAGTTGACGGCACTGGAAATGGCTAAGCAGGCTAAGTTGCTGCATGAGGTTCAGCATATTAATTCGATTTATAAACTTAAAAACACTACAAACTAATCTTTGTAATAAAGAATCGAAAGCTTTCGTGCAGACGGAACAGGCATTATCCTTTCGCCTTTTGTTTTCAAAGATTTAAATGATAAAACAGAGATAATCAACAAATATTAAAGAGAATATGAAACAAATAAATTTACTTTTTATCGGACTAGCAATTGTGCTACTATCGGCATGCTCGGGCAGTGATGGCGATTATGATGCTTCGGGTTCGTTTGAAGCTACGGAGATAATTGTATCGGCT
>DUVZ01000161.1 GCA_012840785.1 Bacteroidales bacterium | reverse complement strand
GAAACGGGGAAATAGGCATATCGGTGTTTGTGAATATTGAAGCCCATCTTGGTTAACATTTGGTTTTGCTCTTTCTTATCGGGCTCAATACCAAAGAGATCTTTAGGTTTTATTTTATTGTAGCTGTAATAGTCTAGATAGATGAGTTGATGCAGCACAAGGTCTTCTGGATGCTCCTCTAGCGCATATTTGTAAAGTGCCTCGTAGATGTCTAGCAATACATGTTTGTGGAACTGATAGTGAGTATCGAAATACTCTCCAAGACCGAGTAGGAAGTCAAACACACTACCTTTTGAGCTAATATAGTGCAATGTATTGATGGCTCTTTTCTTGTTCCAATAGATATCGAGTGCTTTTTCTACCAATGTAGCTTTGTGCAATTCGGTAGTGCTCATATAGTTGCTATCAATTATTTCGTAAGGAGCTTGCTTATCGAATTTGTATCCATGCTTTTTGTAATTGATGCGCAAAGGGGTTCCTTTCAAGAACTTGAGGAAACCCAACTGCAACTCCTCGGGGTAGAGGGCAAAGGTGTTGTCGAAACTATTCTTAAGGTCGGTAAAGTACTCATAAGGCAGACCCACAATAAGGTCGAGGTGCATCTCAATTTTACTTTTGAGTTTGTTTACCACATCACTGGTTTTATCAAAGTCTTGTTTACGACCAACAGCAAGGTTACTCTCTTCCTTCACCGTTTGTATGCCAATTTCAAAACGAAACAGTCCTGCCGGTACATGCTCTTGTACAAAGGCGATGATATCGCGGTGGATAATATCGGCAGTTATTTCAAATTGGAAAATGTTTTCTGGGCGATGGTTGTCCAAAATAAATTGGAAGAGATCGATAGTGAAATCTTTCTTCACGTTGAATGTTCTATCGAGGAACTTAATGGTGCGGCCATGCTCCATCAAGTAGAGTAGATTGCTTTTTACAGTATCTACTGGCAGGTCGCGCACATTATTGTCTAGGCTAGCCAAGCAATACTCGCATTTGTAGGGACATCCACGACTAGTTTCTATGTAACAAACCTTGTTGTGCAAATCCTTAGGATTGTCATACTGATAGGGATTTTTGTTTGCCAGTTTGTTTACATCAAACCTTAAATCGATAGAGTTGGGGAGTATCTTTGTGTAGTTTTCTTTTGTAACCAGATTGGGTACTCCTTTCACATTGGGGTAGTTAGTTACAAACTGTTGAAAGGGAATCTCTCCTTCGCCCAAGATGAGGTAGTCAATGGATGGATGCGCTATAACCTCTTTCCACTCGTAACTCACTTCGGGTCCTCCCAAAAGAATCTTTACCGATGGGTTCAATTTTTTCAATCTATTGCACACTTCCAATGTTTGCTCAATGTTCCAAATATAGCAACTAAAGCATACCACATCGTAGCTCTTGCACGCCTCTGCCACTTCATCAAAATCGCTTTTAATGGTGTGTTCGCTCCAATCAAGGTTGGCTTTGTCGTGATTCAAGTCGTATAATATACGAATAGCCAAGTTGAGATGGATATATTTTGCGTTGAGTGTGGTGAGGAGAGTTTTTGACATATTCTTTGAGTGATTAGTAAACAGTAAGCAGTTGAGCTTGTGTCTTCTCTTAAAAAGGGTTGACCGTCTTGGTTGTTCTATTTTTTGTTGTTATACTCTTTCAATTTTCCTTCCGATATAGGAAATACTACGGGTTTGCCAGATATGGGGTTTGTTTTCACAATCACCACTGTATCGTACACAGCCTCTATTTGGTCGTAAGTGAGCACCACATCGGGAGTGCCTTGGTTAAAGAGTTTACCTTCCTTCATCATTACAATATAATCGCAATATTCTGCAGCCAATGAGAGGTCGTGCACAATCATTATAACAGATAGGTGCAACTCTTCGTTCAGCTTCTGAATAAGGTTCATAAACTGCATTTGGTGCGTTATATCCAGATGAGATGTGGGTTCGTCAAGCAACAACAGTTGTGGTTTTTGAGCCAGTGCCGATGCAATGCTCACCATTTGCTGTTCGCCTCCACTTAGTTCTGTCATCCCCTTGTGTCGCAAACGATAGGTGTTGGTGAGGTTCATATAGTGATGGGCTGTCTCGATATCTTCTTTTGTATCGAAAAACTGAAATTGCTTTCGGTAAGGCATCCGTCCCATCAATACATACTCTTCGACAGTCATATTGGTTGACTCTCTAAACTGGGCAACAATAGACAATTTTTGCGCCTTTTCTCGCAAAGATAGCTTAGCCATATCTTTTCCATCAAACAAAACGCGTCCTTTGTTGATAGGCAAACTACCCGTTATACCCCTAAAGAGGGTGGTTTTGCCCGATCCATTGGGCCCAATGATGCCTGCAAACAATCCTTTGGTGAGCGAGAAACTAATATCTGTGATATGAAATCCGCT
>DUVZ01000160.1 GCA_012840785.1 Bacteroidales bacterium | reverse complement strand
CTGTTCGCCCCACTTGATAAGATACTGATTCTAATGTTGAGATAGCCTGCTCAGCACTAAACTTATAAGCTATAGCCCATCTAGGAAACTTAGAGGTGAAGCCCAAGTTTCTTTGTTGTTGCAAAGAGTTTACTTTCAATACAGCACCATCTGTTGCCACTGGCAGGTTCACCCTCTCTACATCCCAATGCGTCAGAAACTCAAACACCTCTTGAAGTGTTTTGCATTTCTTGCTAACCTTAGACACCTTCAATCCCCAATTGTTGGCAATAGCCAAATTTTCGAAGTGATTATCTGTGGGCAACTTCTCTCCCATTATAAAATAGACATATGAGTCGAGTCGGCGCGAAGCCACAACCTTGGGATCTAGGAGCTTGAGAGTACCTGAAGCCGCATTTCGAGGATTAGCAAACGGTGCATTACCTTCTTTTTCACGCAACTCATTAAGATGTTCAAACACACTAAATGGTAATAGAATTTCGCCACGTGCTTCAATGTATGGAGGTATATTATGACCTCTCAGAAGTAGTGGCACACTGCTAATAGTTCGCACATTATCTGTAACATCGTCACCCTGTTTACCATCGCCACGAGTAAGTGCTTGTGTAAGTTGCCCATTCTCATAAACTAAAGAAATGGAAGTACCATCAAACTTCAACTCACAAACTATCTCAAAATCATCATTCAATGCACGCTTCACACGTTCATAAAATTCTGTAACCTCTTCATGAGAATAAGTGTTTTGAAGCGACAGCATTGGATAGCGATGTACTACCTGCCTAAAAGCCTTATTAATATCGCTTCCAACACGCTTTGTGGGAGAGTTAGGGTCATCATACTCTGGGTATTGTTTTTCTAACTCTGATAGCTGTTTCATCAATGTATCAAACTTGAAGTCTGAAATATCGGGTTGCGACAGTATATAGTACTTATAGTTGTGGTCATGCAGCTCTTGCCTTAGCTTATCAATCTGTTCTTTAGTTGTATTCATTTTAGAGTAAATTCTTTAATGGGTAAATAATATCTGGGCGCTTTAAATCTTCTCTGTGTCAGTTAATATTTATTACTTGATGCAGCGACATAACAAAAAATAAGATTCATTTTTTTCAAATTAAAGCAATCAGAAACAAAGATAACCGATTTCGTCTATATAAATAGAATCATTGAAGATACTATAAAATTACAGTTTTTTATTTTGCCATTTACCAAATCTCAAATAGAGGAATGAGAACGACATTAAGAAAAACCAATATATATGTTCCGAAGTCCAACAAACTGCAACTGATGATTGCAAGTAAATGATAATCCACCACATATATGAAAGATAGAAAGTGAGAGTTAAAATTTCAAACATCAATGCCGTTCGGGTATTACCTGTACCGGATACTGCATTGAAGAGTACGGCACCCACACTAAATATGGGCAGCAATGTAAGAAGCACATACATTGGTGGTATTGTTTCTGCTATAAGCACCGCATCGCTTGTATAAATATGTATGAGCGCACGTGGAAACAAAAACACGATTAGCATTATAACTACAGTTATAGCCAAGCTAATCTTTGCAACTCGCCCCAATAGATTTAACACCTCTGATTGTCTCCCAGCGCCAATTGTGTTGCTTACCATGGTATTTGTTGCAGTGCCTAGTGCTTGAGCAGGCAGAATAAGCACGGTATAGAAGCTTCGTACTATATTAGAAATTGCCAAAGGGCGCTCACCAAGTTTCTCGATAAAAACAAAAAAGAGCATCCACACAACAACAGAGAGTAGATACTGTGCCATCATAAAAACAGAAATATTCAAAACTTGTTTTACAACAGACAATTCAATACGAATTCTCTTGAAACCAT
>DUVZ01000159.1 GCA_012840785.1 Bacteroidales bacterium | reverse complement strand
CTATACTTCCAGCTGGCAACTCGATATTTTCTCTATCGAGGGCTGCTTTAATCTCCATGGGGGTAGTTTTGTAGGCTGCCATCTTTACGGGGTCGAGCCAGAGGCGCATTGCATAACGGTTTTCGCCCCATATTGCTACAGAACTTACGTTTTGAATGGTTTGCAAACGCTCTTTTACGGTGAGCTCTGCAATCTCGGTCAACTCCAACAGTGAGCGAATATCGCTTTGCACCGTTATTTGCATAATGGGCTCTGCGTCGGCATCTGCCTTCGATACGGTGGGTGGGTCGACGTCGCGTGGAAGGTATCGTTGTGCTACAGATACTTTGTCGCGCACATCATTGGCGGCTGTTTCCATATCAACAGAGAGTTCGAACTCTACTGTAATACGCGAACGCCCTTGGCTACTGCTACTTATGAGGGAGCGAATGCCAGGAATGCCGTTAATGTTTTGCTCAAGAGGTTCGGTTATTTGCTTCTCTATCACATCGGCGTTGGCACCTGGGTACGAAACACTTACCGTGATAATGGGATTGTCTACACTTGGATACTCTCTTACAGGCAAACTGGTGTAGCCAATTATTCCGAAGAGAAGAATCACGAGCATAAACACAGTGGAAAGTACGGGTCGATTTATGCTTAATTCAGATAATGTCATTCAATAGTCTCCTTTATAATTTATTCCTCAAATTGAGCTATAGACACATTCATGCCATCGCGCAACTGCATCACTCCTGTTGTTAATAATGTATCGCCAACGTTCAATCCCTCTAATACCTGTACAGAGGAGGCGGTGCGAAGTCCTTTGGTGAGCACTACTCTTTTGGCTTTTCCGTTGTTGTAGGTATATACTATGTCTTGACCCATTTCGGCAATCGACGACATGCTTGGGATAACTATTGTGTTGGTTATTTCGCGCAGTTGGATCTCTATTTGTGCCGATCGGCCTGGTTTGATCTTTCCTCCTGGATTGGCATAACGGGCACGGGCTTTTAATGAAAGTGTACTGGCATCAAGCGATGTTTCAACAGCATATACTGAAGCTTCGTAGGTATTTAAATCGTTTTCTAGTGTAAATGTGAGTTTTGTGCCATCTACAATTTCGCTCTCTTGACGTTCGTTTACGGCAAACTCTATCTTGAGGGGCGATATTTTGGTAAGGGTAGATATTCTTACTTGTGGCGAAGCATAAGCTCCCTCGCTTACCAATCGCAAACCAATCATGCCACTAAATGGGGCGCGCAACTCGGTTTGTGAAATGCGGGCTTTTATCAATTCTATATTGGCTTTTAATCTGTCTAGCTCTGTTGTAACGGTTTCGAAAGCTTCCTGACTTACTGCATCTTTATCCAACAGGGTGCGCTGACGAAACACGCGCTCTTGTGCAAGGGGCAGTTGCGACTCCAACATTTTGAGCTCTGCTTGCAAGGGGGCATCGTTTACTTTTGCCAACAATTGACCTTTGTCTACAAACGATCCCTCTTTGAAGTTTATTTGTATTATCTTTCCCGAGGTTTCGAAGGTAAGATCTACCTCCTCATCGGGCAATAGTACTCCTTTTGTTCTGAAGACATCGCTCATTGTTTGGGGTTTCAAAACTTTTGCATTGACACTCAAACTCTGATTTCGAGGCGATATCGAAGATGGTGCAACTGAAGGTTGGTCTTTACCGCCAAAGGAGTTTTTGATTGTTGGATAGAAAATCATACCTAGTATTAATAGGGCAATGCCTACAACTACTAATATTTTTACTGGTTTTCGCATTGTGTAATATGTGTGATTTAGATTTTAGCTTTAAAAGTACAGTATTTATATGAAATATACGCCCTCTAAAGCAACTTTTAGCTATTTTTGAGTATTAACGCTGAAAACATAGCGGTAATATAAATGTTTAATAAAAAAACCGTCAACTTATTTTAAGATTAATGGCTCAATTAATTTAGAGCTCGAGGAGGATGAAACCTGCGATAAAAATCTTATTACTGTAATTAGATTTCAAAACAAAACTTTAATTGTATTTTTACCTGTTTATGAATATTACATATATTAATAGCGCCCAGGATTGGGCAGAGCTGAATAGATTTAAAGAAGAGAATAGCCATGAGGGACTACCCAACGAGAATGAAGAACGGGTTGTTTTTATGGGCGACT
>DUVZ01000016.1 GCA_012840785.1 Bacteroidales bacterium | reverse complement strand
GCATACAAGGCCAAGGCGGAGCAGAAGAAATAATCAAAACTTTCTTGCAGAAAAATCTGTTTATTAAGATAGCAATTACACTCATGTGCTTCTTAGTAATATAGATACTTATGCCTGAAGGTCCATCTATTATTATCTTAAGAGAGTCCTTAGATCAATTTAAAGGCAAACAAATAATCAGCATAACTGGCAATAGTAATGGTCTAACCCCCTATTAATCGGACTATTTATTTTTAGGTATTGCAAATATAGTTATTCATATCTACCTTTGCAACGCAAGGAACAACCGACGGCGACTTTTTATACCGTAAGTTGTGAGATGTTTCGGCGCCGATCATCTCTTTGTTTATCGATTTATCAGCCTCATTTAGAGGCTTAAAATCGAGCAAGGAACTGCCCTTTGGCTCATTATTACCCGTATGTTGTTTAATTTCATGATACGGTATTTTGAGTTTAAATTTAATTTTCCTGAGTTTCTCTATTACACTCATTTCAATGAGTTTCATATCCCAGAGTTGTTTAAAATCGTTTGGGCAAGTGTATGCTATTGATGCATGAATGCGTTTATTGTTATAGCTTTCATAAAATAAAATCAGGTTTTGTTCAAGCTCTGTGAGCGACCAAAAACAATACGGTTTTAGGTGTCTTGATAAAATAGAGTGAAAGCTTTCAATGTGCCCATTCTCTTGTGGCGTATAGGGGTGCGTAAAGACTTGATGTAAGTAGTTCTGTTTGAAGAAGTCCTGCACCATTTTAGCTGAAAACCGCCTGTCATTATCGTTCCTGATTTCTATCCTAATGTTTTTATTCAAGCTATCGTTGGGTTGCAAATGTTCTATGATAATATGCTCCCAAGCTCTTTTCACTGTGCTTTGGGTGATAGAGTATTGCACTGTATGATAAAGTGCGACACGCGTAAAAGTATCAATTACCGTTAACACATAAGCGTGCTTTTGGTATTGTTCTACCCATACAAACTTGATATCCATCTCCAAAACCTCCAATGGATTTTTGGGCAACACTTTACGGTACTTTACAAAAGACTTCTCAGATTTTACAGGCTTTGCTTTAAGCATATTGTTTTCCTTCATCAATCGATATGTTTTCTTTTCATTAATAATATAGCCCTCTGTTTTGAGTTCATATGTCATTTTTGTATAACCATAATCGGTTGTAGTGTCTTTTTTTATCTCTGCTATCTCCATTACAATATCTTTATTGCTAACCACCTCTCCTTTAATATTTGAGGTATAAGAAGATGGCTTTCTACCTGGCTTACCTCCAGTGGGTTTGTAGTAATACTGATGTTTAGAAACTCCAGCTATAGATAATGCCCGATCTCGCTTCATGCCTTGGAAAATGTACTTACCTATAATTTTCTTTTTCTCTCCAAGGCATACTTCTTTTTTAGCAATTCGTCTTTTAATCTACCCTCTAACTCTTTTTCAGCAACTAACTCCTTAAGCATTTGGTTTTCCTTCTCCAGATGTCTAATTCTCTTTAGTTGAGGTTTTGTCATACCATGATCTAAACCTTCTTCACCCATACTATGTAGCTTCTTTTTCCATGCATAATATGAAGCCGGATAAACACCATACTTTTCTAGCGTGATTGTTACCCCATGCTGGCTCGCTTCTTTGAGAATAGATAACTTC
>DUVZ01000158.1 GCA_012840785.1 Bacteroidales bacterium | reverse complement strand
TATGGATCTTGCTGTTAAGCGTATTGAAAAAGCAATAGGAAACAAAGAGAGAATACTCATCTATGGCGATTATGATGTAGACGGAACAACAGCTGTTGCATTGGTTTATAAGTTTTTACGCAGATTCACAAATAATATAGATTATTATATCCCCGATAGATACGACGAGGGGTATGGAATCTCATACCAAGGCGTTGATTATGCTGAAGAGACAGGCGTTAAACTTGTTATAGCTCTCGACTGTGGTATAAAAGCAATTACTAAAATTGATTATGCCAAAGAGAAAGGCATCGATTTTATTATTGGAGACCATCACATGCCCGATGATGAACTGCCAAAAGCAGTAGCAGTAGTCAATGCCAAAAGAGTCGACTCTATTTATCCCTATTCCGAATTGTCAGGTTGTGGAGTAGGCTTCAAAATTGTGCAAGCATTCTCCATTCGCAACAATTTACCTCTTTCAGAGATCACGAGCCTTCTAGATATGGTAGCAGTAAGTATTGCATCCGATATAGTGCCCATGACGGGAGAGAATCGCATACTTATGTACCATGGATTGAAACAGCTCAACTCTAATCCCAACTTCGGATTGAAGGGAATAATAGACATATGTAGGCTGGGCAGAAAACAGCTTACATTAGAAGATATTGTCTTCAAAATTGGTCCGCGAATCAACGCTTCGGGTCGTATGATGAATGGTAAAGAGGCTGTAGAACTACTGTTATCTCCAAACATGACATCGGCACGTATAAAAACGAAGAGCATAGACCAGTACAACGCAGATAGGAGAGAGCTCGATAAAAAAATAACAAAACAAGCTATCAACTATATCGACAATCATGTCAACATCGAGTCGCTTAAAGGAATAGTGGTATACAACGAAACATGGCACAAAGGTATAGTTGGCATTGTCGCTTCAAGGCTTACCGAGCGCTATCATCGTCCAGCAATTGTTTTAACCAAGTCAAACGGAATGATCTCTGGATCGGCCCGTTCGGTTCATGGTTTTGATGTTTATAAAGCAATAGAGTCGTGCCGCGATATATTAGAGAACTTTGGTGGACATACCTATGCAGCTGGATTGTCGCTCAAAGAAGAGAACCTTCCTGAATTTAAGAGACGCTTCGAAGCCATTTCATTCGACGAGATTGAGGTGGGAACCATTCGTCCACAATTGCTTGTCGATTTAGAGATATCATTATCTACCATTACCGATAAGTTTGTCGAAGGTTTAGCCAAGTTTGCACCCTTCGGACCCGATAACAGTAATCCTGTCTTCTTAACACGAGGAGTGGTTGACGATGGTGGTAGTAAATTGGTTGGTAGAGGCTTGCAACACATAAAAATGGAAGTTGTAGATGCAACAATAGATAAGCCCATACAGGCTATAGCTTTTGGGTTTTCCGACTTTTTTAAAGAGTTAAAACAGTATCAACCTATTGATATTTGTTACACAATAGAAAAAAACAGACACAGTGGAAAAGTATTTACACAATTAATGATTAAAGATATAAAATTGTCTACTCGATAGTTATTTTGAAAACACATTTCCAGTAATATTTGAAGTCTATTATGCAGTCTGAACTATTTCATCAAGTTTTACAGCGGTATTGGGGTTACACATCATTCAGGCCATTACAAGAAGAGATAATCCAATCTGTTTTCGATGGCAATGATACATTGGGCCTTATGCCTACTGGTGGTGGCAAATCGCTCACCTTTCAGGTGCCAGTAATGGCAATGGAGGGTATCTGCATAGTTGTCACCCCATTAATTGCCTTGATGAAAGACCAAGTCGACAACCTGAAAGAGCGAGGCATCAAGGCTGCTTATGTCTACTCGGGCATGAGTAGGGCTCAAATTATTACCACCCTAGAAAACTGTATTTTCGGCAATTTCAAGTTTCTTTATGTCTCCCCCGAGCGGCTCACTTCAGATATCTTTTTAATTAAGATGCGTGCAATGAATGTGTGCATGCTAGCTGTCGACGAATCGCACTGTATATCGCAGTGGGGATACGATTTCCGCCCCTCCTACCTCAATATAGCAGATATACGCACACACCTGCCAGGTGTGCCAGTATTGGCACTTACAGCAACAGCTACCAAAGCAGTAGCTGTAGATATTCAAAACAAATTGCTTTTTGAGAAGCACAATATTTTCCGCAAGAGTTTCGAGCGGAAAAACCTATCCTATGTAGTTAGATACAGCGAAGACAAAATAGGAGAACTGATACACATACTCAACTCTGTGCCTGGCACTGCTATAGTATATGTACGCAGTCGTAAAGGCACCAAAGATGTTGCAGACGCACTTGTTAGAAAAGGTATCAAGGCGAGCCACTTTCATGCAGGTCTCTCCAACGAAGTGAAAACCTTACGACAAAACCAGTGGAAAGACAATACCTGTCGTGTAATTGTCTCTAC
>DUVZ01000157.1 GCA_012840785.1 Bacteroidales bacterium | reverse complement strand
CCAATTTGAGCAAGCGATAGCTCTGTGTGTGCTTTTGTGAAATACATAGCAACTTGTCGTGCTTGCACAATTTCACGTTTACGAGATCTAGATTGAATGAGGTCTCTCTTAATATTGAAGTAATCGCAAACCACTTCTTGAATTTTATGAACAGTTATTTTCTTTATCTCAAACTTAATGCTTTGCTCTATTACTCTACGAGCAAGAGTTAGATCAATTTCTGTGTCGTTAATGATAGAGTGAGCCATTAGCGAAACTACAATACCCTCAAGGTCTCTTACATTATCTCTAACATTTTCGGCAATGTAGTCTATAACAGGTTCTGATATTTTTAATCCGTCAGCAATAATTTTCTGTTGTAAGATTATCTTTCTCAAATCTTTCTCTGGACGTTCAAGTTGTGTTGTAAGTCCCCATCTAAATCTCGTCAATAAACGCTCTTCTACACCTACCATGTCCATTGGAGCACGGTCGGATGTCATGATGAGCTGTTTGTTGTTTTGATGTAGGTGATTAAATATGTGGAAAAAGGTGTTTTGAGTTTTTATAAGTCCCGATAATTCTTGGATGTCATCAATAATAAGGATATCTATTCCTTGGTAGAAATTGATAAAATCGTTTACAGTATTAAAGCGAGTAGCATCGGTGTATTGTACCTTGAAAAGGTGTGCCGATAGGTATAGTACTTTCTTATTGGGGAACTTCTCCATTATTCTTGAGCCAATAGCATGACACAAATGTGTTTTGCCAACACCCGAACAACCGTGAATGAACAGTGGGTTGAAAGCAGTTTTTGCAGGGTTTTCGGCAACAGCTTCAGCTGCAGTTCGAGCTAGTTTGTTGCTGTTTCCTTCAAAGAAGTTGTCAAAACTGTATTTTGTGTTTATCTGCGAATCAAACTCTTGTGGCTCTACTCTATTGAAAGGGCTTGGAACTTTGTTTGTTTTAGCAAGCGTTGGTTTTGGAAAAGATTGTTTCTTCGACTCGCCTCTTATTTCAACAGCAGTGTTGCTATCTGAAGCTACTAAAACACGATAGTTCAAAATAGTTGCCTCACCCATCACACGATGAAGTGTTCGTTGTATAAGGTCTATGAACTTATCTTCTAAGTATTCATAAAAAAACTGACTGGGAACTTGAACTGTAAATATATTATCTTTATAGCTTATAGGTATAATAGGTGCAAACCAAGTATTATATGCTGCTTCAGAGATATTATCTTGAATAATTTGGAGACAGTTGTTCCATAAACTTTTAAAATCAGTTTTCATTTTATATTAAGATGACTATATTATTGTGTGAGTGATTCCCTAATTGTTATGCAAATTTTGCCAAAATAATTGACAATTCAAAATCTATTATTTTATTTCAAAGTTGTAAGTTGAACAGTGCTTTAGTTATCAATGTGCTACTTATACTCGTTTAGTATACAGTTAGTTGGAGCTTTTATTAACGATGCATGTTCTGATTATCAGCGAGATACAGA
This sequence comes from Bacteroidales bacterium, assembly GCA_012840785.1. Taxonomy (GTDB): domain Bacteria; phylum Bacteroidota; class Bacteroidia; order Bacteroidales; family Dysgonomonadaceae; genus UBA2632. Next base: position 28,188 of record DUVZ01000157.1, on the reverse strand, counting down.
TGTTATCAACAATAGTTACGGTTCTTATGATAAGATGACATATAGTGCTTGAAGGTCTTTATAGTCAGCACTTAAATTGTATGTTTCCTTAAACTCCTATTTGTAGTGATTCTAAATAACTCATTTCTGCGGTGATGTTTTTTACATATAATAGCTTTTTTTCAATTATTTGTAAGTGGTGTTTTCACACTACTTCTTTTTATTATTATTCGTAAATTCTTTTTTATCAATGTCTTTTAGTTTTGTATAGGTGTATATAATTTGCCTTCCACATCAAGTTTTAAGCTTGTTGTAGAAGGCAGTTTGTAGGGTTTTAGACTGTTGTGTTAGATTAAAATAGTCGCAACCTAACGCTTAGATATTTCTCGGGATTCTTTCTGATGTCTTCGAGAAGCATAGTTGCACTGTTGATGGTGCTTGTTATGCTGTCGTGTAGCTGTGTGTCGTTTGTTAGCTTGCCAAGCGAGTTATCGTTGCTATTTAAGCTTGCAGATAAATGCTTTAAGTTTACTAATGTAGAGTCTAAAGTATTGAACGTGTTTTCTATATTCAGTTCGGCTAAGTCATCGCTTACCTTTTTGAAGTTCGATGAAATATCTGCAAGATTATTGCCTATTGTGGGCATATCATTTTCGAGGTTGCTCATTACATTTTTTAAACTAACACTTGAAGCTTCTAGCTGCTTCATTGTTTCGCTCATAGATTCTACTGTTGTTATCCACAGAGGGCTTGCAGCTATTTCTTGAAGTGACATTGTCACAGAGTCGAGCCTTGCCATTATAGAGTCTGTTTTGGGTATTACTTTAGCCACTCCATCCATCAATCCTTTAGCTCTTGTACCTTGAATTGTATCGCCAGGAGCTATAAACTCTGTAGTGTATGGGTTTACTAATAAACTAACTGTAGAAACTCCTAAAAAGTCTGTGCTAAACTCTAGCTTGCTTCCCTTCTTTACTTTAAATCCTTTATCAAGTCTTATTTCTACAGCAAGGCTCATTGTATCATTCTCCATCAAGTTTATTGAATTAATAATTCCAACTTGAAAGCCATTAACTAAAATGGGTGAAGAAACGCTTAGGTTAAATACGTCATCGAAAACTGATATATAAGTATTCTGTTGTTTAAAAACATTGACACCTTTTAAAAAGTTGATGCCAAAATATATCATGCCCAGGCTCACTAAAAAAGCAACCCCTATTTTTACGTTCTTACTCCAATTTTTCATATTTAAATTGTATTTGTATCTTTATTTAATTCGTCTTCCATTTCTGAATTCTACAATGAAAGCATCTCTGAACTTTGTTTTTACTTCTCTTAATAAAGGGTAGAGACTTTGTTCATCTTTAGAGCTTCCATAAGTGTATTTATAGGTATTGCCGTCTATATAGTATTCTACATTATCTAGTCCTTTAAATACACGTGATCCAGCATTGTATTTTCTTGGAGCTGTTAAAAACTGGATTTTATACTCGGTTTGAGAACTACTATCACTACTATCAGATGCGTAGAGATTACTATCAGATGTTGCCTCTTGATCTGCATTTCCTGAAATAGCGTACTTGTTTCTTTTATCGTACTCTTTTTTATACTCTGTAAATGCATTGTAGATAGAGTTTGCCAAAGTATTTTGACCTTGTTCGCTGTTTAAGTATTTTTCCTCAGCACGATTGCTTATATAGCCCAACTCTATAAGTACACTTGGCATTCCTGTTTCTCTCAGTACTAAAAACCCCGCTTGTCTTACATTTCTATTAGTTCTTTTTGCTCCATTTACAAGTTCGTGTTGTGTAAGTGTTGCAAAGTCGAGGCTTTGCTCTAAGAATTTATTGGACATGAATTCAAATATAATGTATGATTCTGGTTCATTGGGATTGAATCCTTGATATTTTGTTTCGTAGTTTTCTTCATACTCAATTACAGAGTTCTCTTTTTTTGCAACCTCTAGGTTGTCATCGCTTCGATGTAGTCCTAAAATGTACGTTTCGACACCTTGTGGCGAAGTTCTTCTTCTATCAAGTGCATTGCAATGAAGGGAGATAAATAACTGCGCTTTTGCTTTATGAGCAATACGTGGGCGTTCGATGAGGGGTACAAACTTGTCAGTTGAACGAGTATATACTACTTTCACATCGCTATGGTTAGCATTAATCTTCTTGCCTACTTTTTTTGCTATACTTAATACTATATCTTTCTCTTTAGATATAGCTCCAACTGCACCGGGATCTCTGCCGCCATGCCCAGGATCGAGTACTACAGTAAAAGTTTGATTTCTTTGTGCAATAGAAGTTTCAACAAAGCCCATTAAAAGAAACGGAATAAGGATAGCTAGAACATATGATTTGTCTCGTTTCATGATGTTATTCGTTTTTACAAAAATAATTATAAAATTCGAATAGCTACCTTGATTTTGAGTTAGATGTTGTGGAAAATTGTTTTTGCAACCGATTTTAACGTATATAACAGGATAAAAAACCACACTTTAGCTAAAGTGTGGTTTTTTATCCTGTTATATATATGTCTTTATTTACATTAGTCTAAAAGTTCAGCTAATTTCTCATGTAGTGCTTCACCACGTAAATCTTTAGCTATAATTTTTCCTTCTTTATCCAACAGTACTGTGTGAGGGATACCTCTGAAACCATATAGTTCAACGGCCTCGCTCTCCCAAAGTTTAAGGTCAGACATTTGTGGCCAAGTCATTTCTAACTCTTTAATTCCTTCTATCCACTTTTCTTTATCTTGGTCTAGAGATACACCAACAATTTCTAATCCTTTGTCTTTATATTTTTTGTAGGCTTCTACTACGTTTGGCATTTCGTTTATACACGGACCACACCAAGCTGCCCAGAAGTCAATAAATACATATTTACCTTTGCCTGCATAGTCGGACAAAGAGATAGTTTCTCCTTCAGGATTTTCCATTGTGATGTCAACAAAGTCTCTGCCAATAGCAACTTTTTCAACAGCTTCAATTCTTGCAATAATACGCTGTACGTTATCACTGGCTTTGTACTCTTCGCTTGCCATGTCAAGAATCTTCTTTTGTTCTTCAACTTCAAACATGCCTGATGAAGTCATAAACATATATTCGCCTAGCTCGTTATTAATGTTTGCTTTAATAAAATCAAAGAGTAAAGTCTTTCCGTTTTCTCTAGCAGCATTAATTTGCGCTACTAGCTCTTCGGTCTTCTCTTCTGTTAAAGTGCCATCAGCTTCGGCGTTTCTGTACTCATTTGATATAGACATCATTTCTTCATTTAGCTCATTTTGTTTTGAGTTTAATTCGTTGAAGGCATCATTGATTGGTGTGCCAGAAACTTGGAAGTCTGTATCATATTTTACGTTTATTTTCCCAGGTTCCAACATTACAATAGTGCGAGCATTGTCCAATGTTATGAAACGCAAAGCTGGGGATTCGGTTTCACCTTTAAATGTGAATTTACCATTTGTAACTATAGTGGAGTCTACAGTCACCATATCATTATCAACATTTTCAACAAGAGTTATTTGTTGTCCTTCAAAACTTGAATCTGTAACTTCTCCATTGATAGTATATTCAGTTTTGCTTTGGCAGGCTACAAAAATAATAGCAACTGCGCTTAAGAATAGAATTTTTTTCATCATAAACTTTATTTTAATATTAAAAATCTAACCGCAAATATAGATATAAATAACATATAGTCATTAGTTTCTTCTTTGTTTTTAACGACTTTAGTCTTGATTTTGTGAAAAAACAATTTATAGAGACAATGTGAGGTTTGATATTTAGGAAATATAGAGACTATTTGTTTTATTAATTAAATATCTTGTATCTTTGAAATAAAAATAATAATCATATGAGTCATTTAGTTTCTCCTTCTTTGTTGTCAGCCGATTTTTTACATCTTCAACGTGATGTTGAAATGCTTAATGATAGTGAAGCCGATTGGTTGCATTTGGATGTAATGGATGGTGTGTTTGTTCCAAATATTTCATTTGGATTCCCAATAATGAATTTGCTGCAAAGCATTACAGACAAGCCTTTGGATGTACACTTGATGATTGTGCAGCCGGAAAAGTTTGTTGATGAAGTGGCTGCTATGGGTGCACATATAATGAATGTACATTACGAGGCTTGTACTCATCTTAACCGTGTGGTGCAAGCTATAAAAGCTAAGGGAATGAAAGTTGGTGTAACACTCAATCCTCACACACCAGTTGCTTTGCTTAACGATATTATCGAAGAGTTGGATATGGTGCTTCTTATGTCTGTAAACCCTGGTTTTGGCGGTCAAAAGTTTATTCAAAACACATTGTCAAAAGTAGATGAGTTGAAGAATCTTATCATTCAAAAGAAGACAAACACACTTATCGAGGTTGATGGTGGTGTAGACTTGAATACTGGAAAACTGCTTGTTGATGCTGGTGCAGATGTTTTAGTGGCAGGTAGCTTTGTTTTTTCTTCAGAAAATCCAAGAGAGAAAATACATCAACTCAAGATGTTGTAGGTGTAAAAATATTTTTCTTCAGAAAATCTGATATCTAAACTTTAAAAACGTTTTGGTATAGTAAGTGATGGGACAAACACCGTTTTTAAGAATATTAATCCCTACTGTTAGCGGTATTCTTTTTTGTAAGTTTATCTCTCCATCTTATAATTTATTTTTTGTTGGAATTATAGGATTAGCTGTAATTCTTATCTCTTTTTTTGTAGCAAAGAAGAAGAATTATGCTTTTCGCTGGCTCTTTGGAGCCGGCTTTATGCTTTTCCTGTTTTCACTTTCAACACAATATTATCAGTATCGTTTTGAACAGGTTTCTCACCAATTTCTTCAAGAGCCGGTTTCTTATATTGGAGAGGTGTTGGATTTGCCTCAGCAAAAACCACGTTCTGTAGCTTGCGAAGTGCAATTGATCTACCCTGTTAGTAAGAAGATAATGCTGTATATAGAAGCTGACAGTAATAGCCATGCTCTTGTGCCAGGTGATGAGCTTTTGGTAAGAGTTGAAGTGCAACCTTTTAAGAATTTAGGAAATCCCGACGATTTCGATTATATGGGGTTCATGCAAAACAAAGGCTTCTCTGGGAGTGGTTATGCAAACTCACTAAGTTGGTTAAAAACTGGGCGACAAAGTTCTTCTATTAAAGCTAAAGCTCTGCGTATTAGAGCTAAGATGCTTGATGTGTATAAAGGTTTTGGTTTAGATCACGATGCTTATTCATTTATTTCAGCAATAACATTAGGCTATAAGGCAGATTTGTCTGATGATTTGAAAGATGCTTTTCGTGCCTCTGGCACATCACATGTATTGGCTGTAAGTGGTTTGCATGTAGGCGTTATATATATTGTTATTATCTCTTTTTTTTCTTTTCTTGGTAGACGAGGAAAAATTTTTATGATAAAACAGTTTTTGGTTTTACTCTGTTTGTGGGGCTATGTTTTTATTACTGGTATGCCTGTTTCAGTTGTTAGAGCAGCTATTATGTTGTCGCTTTTGTGTGTTGGTAACATGCTTAATAGAAAAGGTGTTTCTTACAATACGCTTGCAGTAGCATCTTTCTTCCTCCTAATTATTAATCCCTTTTACCTTTTTGATGTTGGTTTTCAGTTGAGTTTTGCTGCTGTTGTTGCTATTTTGTTTTTTCAGCCAAAACTTTCAAAACTGTATAAACCAAAGACTAAAGCTGTTGATTATATTTGGAATTTATTCATCGTTTCTCTAGCAGCACAGTTGGGAGTGTTTCCGTTGGTGCTTCACTATTTTGGCACTTTTCCTACCTATTTCTTTATTACTAATTTGTTGGTTTTACCTTTTATTGCAATTATAATTTATTCAGGAGTATTGCTCACCTTCTTATCGCTCATTTCTTTTCTAAACTTGCAATTTCTGCAAATTCTATATAGTTTAGTAGCAACTTTTGTACAGTTTCTGATCAGCACAGTTTTGCAAGCTGTTTACTTTTTTGAGTCTTTGCCTTTATCGGTATTGGAAGGGTATTATATATCAGCCTTTCAGGTAGTTTTAATTTTCTTATTAATAATCTTTCTTTCTAAGTACTTGATACGTAGAAGTGTGCGATTGTTAATAGGTTCTCTTATTTCGGTGGTTTTGCTGTTATTCACATATTCGACCTCTTGTTTAAAAGAGCCGATGAATTGTTTTGCTGTGTATAATAGCTACAACGAAACTGAGATGGGATATATAATAGATGACGAAAAGATTGCTATGCCAATAAGTTCGAATCAAATTGTAGCACATCCATCGGCAATTGTTGTTCTGCTTACTGAAAATAGGTTTAAATCTAAAGAGAGTAGTCAGGTGTTTCCTGTTGATTATCTTATTGTGGCTTTCGATAATAGTTTTTCTATAACAGAACTTGCAGCTCTTTTCCAACCAAAAAAGATAATTATAGATGCATCTATTGGTAGATATACTGCTGAGAAAATGAGAAAAGAGTGTGATAAATTGAATGTTCCTTACCATGATATTTCTAATTCGGGTGCATTCTTGGTAAAGTTTTAGTATTTTTGCATCTTGTCAAGTAAATAAATCAACCACAATAGAGAATAATAAACTTAATGAATACACCGTTATCACTAACTCCTTTAATTGGAGAGAAGCAGTTGCTAAATAGCCAAGAACAGATTGAAAAAGCTCAGAAAATTGTTTTAGTAACTCATCTATCTCCTGATGGAGATGCTATGGGCTCGTCGCTTGGACTATATCACTATCTTCAAGATTTGGGGAAAGAGGTGAGAGTAGTTGTGCCAAATGCATTCCCCTATTTTCTTAAATGGATGAATGGGGCAAAAGATATAGTGGTAAACACATATATACCTACTGTTGCCGAAGCTTTTATCAAAAATGCAGATTTGATATTCTGTTTAGATTTTAATACTTTGAAACGAATTGGTGCTTTGGGAGAACTTGTTGAACAATCGTCTGCAAAGAAAATATTAATAGATCATCACCTTGATCCTGATGAGGATTTTGATGTGGTGATTTCCTATCCAAAGATATCATCTACAAGTGAGATTGTTTTTAGGCTTATCACCCAATTGGGTGATTTCGAAAGAATTACATCTACAGTTGCCGAGTGTATTTATACTGGCATGATGACAGATACTGGAGGGTTTACTTATAACTCCAACGATCCAGAGATTTTCGAAATTATAAGTATGTTGCTTAAAAAGGGAGTCGACCGTGATCATATATACAGAGAGGTGTTTAACAACTATAGCGAACAACGATTTAGATTGCTAGGATTCACTTTATCGCAACGAATGAAGATATATCCTGAGCGTAAAGCATCGCTTATATACTTGTCATTGGAAGATCAAAAACAGTTTAACCTTACTAAGGGCGACACAGAGGGTTTTGTAAATTATCCACTTAGTATAAAAGGGGTTTTATTCTCGGTTTTTATTCGCGAAGATGATGAGCTTACAAAAGTATCTCTTCGTTCGCAAGGCGATTTCCCTTGCAATAAGTTTGCAGCCGATTTTTTTAATGGAGGAGGACACCTTAATGCTTCTGGTGGCGAGTTTTATGGCTCTGTTGAAGATGCAATATCGTTGTTTGAAGAGGGTTTGGAGAAATATGCAGATCTATTGGAAGAGTCAACTATTTAGCAATATAGCTCCAATTTTAAGAATAGATAATAGATTAAGGACTCTATATACAGTGCCAAATTAAAGCGGAATGATTAATTTTGCAATTGATTTAGTGGGCAATATGTATAAAAAAACAATAATTATAGAAATGAAGAAATTTATTATAGCCTCTCTTATAGGTTTTGTAGCAATTGGAATGCTCTCTTCTTGCAACAAAAGTAAAACTTATGCTCAACGATTGAGTGATGAAAAAAAAATTATAGAGCGCTTTGTTGAAAGTAACAATCTGAAGATATTAAAAGAGTATCCACAAGATAGTGTATTTAAATCTAATGAATTTTACTTCGACACTTCTAGTGGTGTTTATTACAATGTAATAGATGCTGGTAGCAGTAGAAGAATAAAAACTGGAGAGGAGCTTTATATCCGCTTCAAAGGTTTAACATATATATCGGAGGAAGATACAACTACATACTCTAACATAAACAGTTTGCAGCCCGAGGTGTTAGTGTATGGCAACTCGTCAACCTATTCTTCAACTGGTTGGGTAGCTCCCTTGAAAAATGTGGGGGATAGAGCAAAAGTTAAGATGATTGTACCATTTAATGCTGGCTTGGCAAGCGACAATACATCATACAGAACAGCTTATTACGAAGAGATTGATTATCGCTTCGAAAACTAACATACTAAAACCATTATATAATGTCACTAATAAAATCAATATCCGGTATTCGTGGAACGATAGGGGGCAGAGTAGGAGATGCTCTTACGCCTGTTGACACGGTTAAATTTGTAGCAGCTTATGCTACATATATTAAGAAGACAACTCATAACATCTCACCAAAAATAGTTTTAGGTAGAGATGCTCGTATTTCTGGAGATATGGTGCACCGATTGGTATCAGCTACATTGATGGGTATGGGCTTTGATGTTGTTGATATTGGTTTGGCAACTACTCCAACTACTGAAATTGCTGTGCCAAAAGAGAAAGCTAGCGGCGGTATTATACTTACTGCTAGTCACAATCCGAAACAGTGGAATGCCCTGAAATTATTGGACTCTAATGGTGAGTTTTTGAGTGGTGAGGCTGGAGCAGAAGTATTAAAGATTGCAGAGGTAGAAGATTTTACTTTTGCTGAGGTTGACGATTTGGGTAAAGTAACCGAGAAGGATTATTTAGATGCTCACATTCAGGATGTTCTAGAATTAGAACTTGTGGATATTGAAGCAATTAAGAAAGCAAACTTTAAAGTAGCTATAGATTGTGTGAATTCTGTGGGTGGATTAGTTATTCCTCAACTGTTAAAAGCGTTGGGGGTGAGAGAGGTAATAGAGGTTAATTGTGAGGCTCATGGAAATTTCTCTCACAATCCAGAGCCTCTGCCTGAAAACCTTACCGACCTTAGAGATGCAGTAAAAGAGAAGAAGGTAGATGTAGGGTTTGCAGTAGACCCAGATGTAGACAGACTAGCTATTATTAGTGAAAATGGAGCGCCTTTTGGCGAGGAGTATACTTTGGTAGCAATAGCAGATTATATTTTAACTCACACTTTAGGTAATACTGTTTCAAATCTTAGCTCTACACGAGCTTTGCGTGATGTTACAGAAAAACATGGTGCTACATATAATGCTTCAGCTGTAGGCGAAGTAAATGTAGTAACCAAGATGAAAGAGACTAATGCTGTGATTGGGGGCGAAGGCAATGGTGGTGTTATTTATCCTGCTTCACACTACGGACGCGATGCTTTGGTGGGAATAGCACTTTTCTTAACCCATTTAGCCAAATCAGGTAAAAAAGTAAGCGAATTGCGTGCAACTTATCCTACCTACTTTATGTCGAAACAAAAAATTGATTTGACACCCGAAATAAATATCGATAATCTTTTGTCAACTATCAAAAAGAAGTACAAAGAAGAGGATATAATAGATATAGATGGTGTAAAGATAGAGTTTAAAGATAGATGGGTGCATTTACGTAAATCAAATACAGAGCCTATTATACGTGTTTATACCGAAGCTCCATCAATAGAGGATGCTACTGATTTAGGAGAAAAGATAATAAGTGAGATTAAAAAGATTGTTGGATAGTATAGACGCCAACTCTATTAACCCTCAAAATTATACCGTAAAGCTTTAGCCATATTTTAATTGGAGGGTTTTACGGTTTGTTTATTAATAGAAATGAAAGAAAAATTAATTCCAATAGAAGAGGTTAGAAAACTTCACCCCATTTTTAGGAAAAAGCATGGAGACAAGCTAGCAAAATTAGGGCTCAAAATATCTGGAATGGATAATGTGAATGATATTTACGACCATTCTAAACATCTTACCGGAATAGATTTTTGCACCCATTTGCTCGATGGATTAGAAATGAAAAGAAGGGTAGTGAATGGTGAGATTTTGGAGCAGTTTAAGGACCAGGCATTTATCACAGTTTCAAACCATGCTTACGGGCATGTTGATGGTATAGCATACATCGAACAGTTAGGGAAGTACAATCCAAATTTTAAGATTATGGTTAACTTCATATTGGGAATGATTGACACTATGTCTGAGAACTTTATCACTGTAAATCCTAATCATAGTGGCGCTTTTAATGAAGTTTCAAGTCTTGGTGGTATCAAACAATGTATCGCTCATATAAGAGGTGGAAATCCATTGGGTTTGTTTCCAGCCGGTGCTATCTCAAATCTTGTTAGAAGTGATAGTAAATGGAAAATTGAAGATAGAGAGTGGCAATCATCTGTTTTAAAGTTGATTAAATTTGCAAAGGTTCCTATTATTCCAATTCATATTTCTGGTGGCAACTCAAGATTTTTCTATTCGCTAGGTTTGATAGATTGGAGACTTCGTCTTCTTAGACTTGGACACGAACTGTATAATAAGAAGGGTAAAGAGATAGTGTTTACAGTTGGAGATCCAATCACCTTGGAGAAGCAAAATAGCTATTCTGATCTTAAACTATTTGGAGAGTACTTGAAAACTAAAACATATGAATTGAGTAAATCCAAATAATTTATTTAACTTTGAGTAAACTTTTTTCGCTTAAAAGCGATTGTAACTTCTAAGATATTTTATGGCTAAACAGAGCATACAACAAGTAAAACAGCGATTTGGTATTATTGGGATATCCCAAGAACTAGAACGTGCTATAGATACAGCACTTCAAGTTGCACCTACCGATTTGTCTGTGCTTATTACTGGTGAGAGTGGGGTGGGAAAGGAGAATTTCCCACAAATTATTCATCAATACAGTAGAAGAAAGCATGGACCTTATTTTGCTATCAACTGTGGTTCTATTCCTGAGGGAACTATCGACTCAGAGTTGTTTGGACATGAAAAAGGATCGTTTACAGGTGCTACTGCAACTCGGAAAGGTTATTTTGAATCTGCCGATGGAGGAACGCTGTTTTTGGATGAGGTGGGCGAGTTGCCTCTCTCTACACAGGCACGTTTGCTTCGTGTTTTAGAGACAGGTGAGTTTATCAAGGTGGGCTCTTCAAAAGTCGAGAAAAGCGATGTTCGCGTTGTAGCAGCAACCAATATGAATATGGTTCACGCTGTTGAAAAAGGTAAGTTTCGTGAAGATTTATACTACCGTTTAAATTCTGTGCCTATTCGTGTCCCAGCTCTTCGGGACAGAAAAGAGGATGTAACGCTACTTTTCCGCAAGTTTGCAGGAGATTGCGCCGAAAGATATATGATGCCTTCCATTTCACTTACCGATGACGCTAAAGAGCTACTGCAAAGTTATAGATGGCCTGGCAATGTTCGTCAATTGAAAAATATAACTGAACAGATATCAGTTATAGAGAAAGAGAGGGTAATAACTTTCGAAATACTGCAACAGTACTTGCCTAAGCAAGAGGTTGGTATGGTTCCGTTAAAACCATCTCAAGGTGAAACTAGTGGAAAAACTTTTGCTAATGAGCGAGAGATCCTCTATCAAGTGTTGTTTGATATGAAGAGGGATTTGAATGACTTGAAACAAGTAGTGCGAGATATTATTGAGAAAGGTGCAGATGTTGAATCTTCAACTCAAGCTGATGCTCTATTGCAAGAGGTTCCTACAGAAGAGGATTTGTATCGTTTGCCTGTAAAGTATAGTGAGGAGTTTTTGAAACCTCCTTTGACTCCAACTTCACAAAGGGTTGATAATAAGGAAGAGGTGCAGGAAGCTACTTCTTATGATGAGATGGATGTGCAAGATGCTATCGAATATAATGAGCAAGAAGAGTTGCAACATGCTGCAGAGTATGTTGATGAGGTGATGTCACTACAAGAGATAGAGCGTAAAGCCATTATAAAAGCTCTTGAACGTCATGAAGGTGTGCGCAGGTTTGCTGCAAGAGACCTTGAGATATCTGAACGTACACTATATAGAAAGATTAAAGAGTATAATTTAGAAGATTTGTAAAACAACTAATGAAAAAAACAATTTTTATCGTAACTCTGGTGTTGCTTGTAAGCTCTTGTACAATGTCATATAAGTTCAATGGTGCATCAATAGATTACGACCTTACTAAAACAATGATGATATCTGATTTTCCAAATCAGGCTCCTCTAGTATATCCTCCTTTAGAGCAACGCTTTAATGAGGAGTTGAAAGATCTTTTCACTAGAAGTACGCGTTTGCAGTTTGTAAATCAAAATGGAGACATGGAGATGGAAGGCGAAATTGTGGGTTATGAACTAACCCCCCTTGCTGTGCAAGAAGACTCATTTGCTTCTGAAACAAGATTGACTCTTACAGTTCGTATGCGTTTTAGGAATAATAAGGCGCAAGGGCAAGATAAAGAGGAGACTATAAAGGCATATCGCAATTTTCCTGCAGACAAAATGATCGACGAGGTGCAGGATCAGCTAATAGCTGAATTAGTTAAGGAAATTACGGATCAAATTTTCAATACCACAATGTCTAATTGGTAATGTGGAAAAGAGATAGAAAGTATCAAATAAAACAGTTGAAGTAGTTTTGAAAAAGGAGAGTTTTTACGCATATTTGAACAATGAGAAACAATTTGATGAGGAATCGCTTAATCAATTGAAGCAGATTACTGAAATGCATCCCTATTTCATGACAGCTAAGTTGATGTTGTTGAAAAACATGAAAGCTGTTGAGGACTTGGACTATACATCTGAACTAAAAAAGGTTGTTATAACATGTTGTGATAGAGGTAAGCTTTTTTACTACTTAAACGATGATAGATATGCGCGCTTTTTTCCAAAGACAGCTGATAAAGAAAGGTTTGTTGAAGATAGAACTGAGGTTTTATTAGATTCTTTTTTGAACTCTTTTGGTAACAATGAGGAAAAAGAACAGCCTGTAATTGATGAATCAGAAAACGAATTAGATGCTGAGTCAATTGTTTCAACCGATTATTTAGTATATTTAGAGCAAACCGAACAAGCAGAAGACACTTATAGTAATCAAAAAGAGTCTAAACCAATGAGGTATCAGAGCTTGGTAGATAGATTTTTAGAGAAATCTTCGAGTGACGAAGAATTGTTTTCGAATAGAAACAAAGAGAGTGAAACAAGGGATAGGTTGGGGCAAGACCCTGATAATCTGCTTGATGATGATACATTCTTAACCGAAACATTAGCTCAAGTATATATAAAACAGAAAAAATATGAACAGGCACTCACAATTATTAAAAGATTAAGCTTGAATTTTCCAAAAAAAAGTATTTACTTTGCAGACCAAATACGTTTTCTAGAGTATTTGATTTATAACGAAAAAAATAAAAAATAAAAATATGTATATCTTTATCACAATTTTAATTCTTATCGCAGCGATTTGTATGATTCTTATAGTTTTAGTACAAAACTCTAAGGGTGGTGGTTTGGCTGCTGGATTCTCTTCTTCTAACCAAGTTATGGGAGTTAGAAAAACAACTGACTTTCTTGAAAAAGCTACTTGGGGATTAGCAGGTACAATTATTGTTCTTAGCATTTTTGCAGCTAAATACAATGTTAAACGTGGTACATTGCCAGAGTCGCAAATTGAAGTGCAAATGCCAGCGCCTATTAGTCCTACAACAGCTCCTGATGTAGCGCCAAATATGCCTATCCCAACTCAAGAGGCTCCTAGCGAGAAGCAACAAGAGTTGCCCACAGAATAAAGAGCTGATTGCATATTAAAAAATATATGGATAAAGGAATCGAAGTTAACTCGGTTCCTTTATTTTGTTGTACCTTATTGACTAAATTTGTTTTCCACAAACTTAATGCTTTTGTATATATTGACAGGATAGAGTGTTTTAATGCTCTGCATTGATAATTTTGCTATATTTGTTATAAATTTATTTATAAAGCATTATGAAGAAATTTCTCTTTTTCGTTTTACTGATACTTCCAACAGTTGTTTTTTCACAACAGCCATTTAGATATGATACCATTCGTGTGTCGAAAGATGATACGCGCAATATTCATTATATGCAACAACAAAACAGACTCCGCCAACTTAATCAAAACAGACAAGTAACAGCACAATCTGCAAATAAATCGCAATTTGATTCACGGAATCTTAGATATGGATTAAATTTAGGTCTTAATTTAAGCAACGATTACACTTTCCTTCGCATTGCACCTCAATTAGGCTATCAGTTTAATAAATATGTGATGGCAGGAGCAGGGGTGAGTTACTATTACTCTAAGCGTAAATACTATTATTCAAACGAGTCAAGGCATAATAACTCTTTGGGTGCAAACCTATTTGGATATTTATATCCTACTAGCTTTTTGGCTATATCTGTACAGCCCGAGGTTAATTATATTTGGAATAGTTATAGGGAAGGGGCAGCTGTAACATACAAAAAAAATGTATTAGTACCTTCGGTAGTAGTAGGAGCAGGGCTTCGCTTTGGACGTGCCCACGCAATGCTATACTACGATTTGGTTCAAGATATAGATTCTCCATATACTTCTGGTCTCTTCTACGGAGTTTCTGTTTATCTATAAAATGCTTCAGTATTTAAAAGATGTTTCTTCCTAGCCAAAACAGGATAATAGAGATGAGAATTAGTGTTGCTGTCCATTTTCCATAGAGAGTGTTGCGAACATGAGGGAATATCTTATTTCCTCCAAAATATTCGAGATAGATACCCAGTATAATATAGGGTAGGTAGATGACTACAAGAGGGTTTTGAATGAATGCACTTGCAACGTTAAGGTGAAGTAATTGATGTAGGGCTCTCTGTGAACCGCAACCAGGACACTCGAATCCAGTAATGACTAAAAAGGGACATTTGGGGAAGATTGGATATACATTTGGGTTTAGATGGTAGAGTATAAACAATGCGGTTGCAACAATAATTGCTGCAACCGTAATGACTATATATTTCTTTTTCTTTGCCAATATCTTATCAAAAATAGAGAGGCTCGCCTCCAGGTGTAGGTAAATCAAATGATGATAGTGAGCCAGCTACAAACATTAGGAGGAAAAACATAAGTAAGAAAAAGGCAGTTATGCCAAAAGTAATCAATGTCCATGTTTTTGCTCTTTTAGATGCTTTTTTTGCCTCTTCATATTTTGTTTGATCGTATAACGAGTTTACACGTATTGCATTTACTATTCCTACTATACCTAACAGATTGCAGCAAATAAGGGTAGCCAATATAGACCATATTAGCCATGATTTTGGTCTTGCTGGAATCCCATAGTCATAGCTTGTGGGTGGTGGAGGTGTTTGTTGAATATTCATATTGTGATATATAAGTTGTTGTTTTATTTTTAATTTATACAAAATTGTTTCCTAGTTCTGCAAAAGAGCCAAAGAACATAACAAAAGCAATAATGGCAATAATAACCAGTAATATTACTCCGATAGCTATCCAGAATGTTATTTTAGTCCATCGTGCTGCTTCGTTAGATGCTTTTTTTGCTTGGTCGTAATGGCCACTGTTAAAAAGCGATTCTACTTTCGATGCATTTACAATAGCAGCTATGCCAATTAAGCTCAATACATTTCCACATAGTAGAAATGGTAGTAATGTTACTAAAATAGATTCCACCATCCATGTTTTTGGTAATATTGGCACTTCACCACTAGCTGTTTGCTGGTGGGTGGGTGGTGTAGTTTGGTGTTGATTGTAAGGGGTGCTTCTTGGTAGCTCGAAAAGGGGTTTTAGGTTTTCTAACTCACTAGCACGCTTCCACTCTGGCATACCTTGTGCCCATACAAGTGTCTCTTTTCTTATATTTTCTACTCTCAACTCATCTAGCGTTAAAGGTCCTTTTTGGTTTCCTTCAGAATCAATGTAAAAGTATCTTGTCATCATAGTGGTAAAGTGTTTAGTGGGTTATTGCTGTATCTTCTTTTTGTACTTCTCGGTCTCAATTGTTATAATATCAATCACATTTTGTTCTGTATCTCTATAGATATACTCCATTGTTACGCTATTGTTTACAAAAAACTGTAGCGATCTGTCTGTGGTATATAACTTATCTACCTCCTTTAGCATCTCTTCTTTATGTAAAACTATTAGTTTGTGTGGATCATCAATGTTTGTAATAGTATAGAAATACTGAAAAACATTGTCTTTGGTTACTCCCACACTATCAAATCTAATGTGTTGGTTAAGTGCAACTGGCGTAGATTGATTGAGCTCTACAGCCATTCTTACTAGCTCTTTGTGTAATCTTTTGTCACTATTACCTGTACACTGCACAAACAATAGCGAAGCAACTAATGCCAAGGTAAGCTTTATTATTTTACTTTTTTTCATTCGCCCTTCTCTTTTGTGTATCACAAAGTTAAATAAATTTGAGACTAAATAAAGAGAATGTTGTTATTTTATTTCTGCAAAAGTCTGTATGCTGCTTCTGCACTATCCATCTACCCCTCTTATGGTTTGTTTTTATCATACTTCGCTTTTTCAATATATTCAGCATGTATTGCAGTGCTTAGTTTACTTGGTTCTTTTCTATTATTATAGGTAGAGTGTTGATTCATCTCCTTTGCTATATTTGGTTTCTAGTTGTGAATAATTGTCTATTTTGAGCGACCTGCTTTTGGTCATCAATTGACACATCTTTTTCAAAACATTTCTACGGTGGCGAATTGCAGAAAATGACATGAAACTTGCATCTACCACGGTAGAAGTGTTTCTAAATACATTTTTTTCGTATTGTTGCCTTAATTTGCTCTATTAGTGCCTTGAAAATCTAATTTCCGAAATAGAATTCTCTTTTCATGACTTGATTTTTCAAATTTAGGTTGCTTTTTATTTTCTCGCTTCATTTTTCCCCTATACTTACTCAATAAATCACCATTTTATCTATTCAAAACATTTTCATTAGCGTAGATTCAATTTTCATGGTATAAATATCCAATCTACACCTGTAGATTCAATTTTCATATCATAAGTGCTCAATCTACATCGGTAGATTTGATTTCCAACTGATTTACGCTTCATAATTGAGTGAATTATAAAAAATAGTAGCCTATTATTTGCAAATTGATATTTGTGCATTCATGAAAATAATATGAGTGTCAGGTAAAGCACCTTGTAAAATACGAAAATACTGTTTATTAGCTAGTTTTAAGGTTGAGCTCGATTGCTAGATTATAAAATAATCCATGATTGTAGATTGTAAAGAGCTAGTTTATTAGCAATATTTAACACTGAGCGTGTCCCAATTCTACCCCCAAAGTCACATCAAATTGCAGTGTAATTCTTGCGTAGAGGAAAGTGTTGAATGTGCGAATGTTGAATAGACTATAATCATGCTATTAGTTGGGAATAAAATACGATGATATTATAATCAAAACTTTCCTGTTGATCTGCGAATTTGAGTTTGTGAGTGTAGTATTATCTTTTTACTTGGTATAGATGGGTCTTTAATTTTCTCCAAAATCAAATCTGCTGCTGTTTGTCCCATAATTCTTAGCGGTTGTTCAACACTGCTAAGCTGGGGATAAACAACTGTTGATAAAAATGTACCTGAAAAAGTAGCAACTGCAACTTGATTTGGGATATCTACTTTGTTCAGCTTTAAACAGTTCATGGCTCCAAGAGCTAGTAACTCTGAAAATGAAAATATTGCGTCGAATGAAGTTTTATCATTCAATAAATTTTCTACAGCTATTTTCCCATCATCAAAGGTCATTCCTGTTTCTACTACTAATTTTGGATTAAATGGTATCTTGAATTTTGAAAGAGCGTCTTTATAACCTTTAGCACGTATTTTTGAATTATAGATACTCTTGGGTCCTTGCAGATATACAATTTTATTTCGTTTGTGACGTATGAGGTGTTCAACCATAAAAAAAGATTCGTGGTAATCGTCAACTGCAACGTAAGTTGCGTCAAGTTCATGAGGAATTCGATCATAAAACACCAATGGAAAGTTCCTTACCTGTAGTGCTTCATATATCTTTATATTTGCTTTATAATCACATGGGCATATAATAATTCCATCTACCATGAAGTTGTCCATCAAAAGAATATTATCTGCCTCTTTTTGTGAGTTTTCTTCAGAGTTTCCAATAATTATCTTGTACCCATACTTATTTAGTAAGGCTTGTATTCCTGAAATTACTTCTGCAGCAAATGGTGTAATCATTTCAGGAACTATTACTCCTATTGTTTTAGTAATACCCTGTTTTAGATTTAATCCTAGTGGATTTGCTTTATAATTCAATTCAGCTGCTGCTTTTAGCACCCTATCTCTAGTATTTTCGCTCACATCTTTCCCTTCAGATAAAGCTCTGGAAACAGTAGATATGGATAAATTTAGGTGTTTAGCTAAATCTTTTAAGGTTGTTCGCATTGGTATGGGGGTTTTTTATATGTCATACAATGCAAATATAATTAGATAATTCTAGCTTATAGCTTTTCATTTGTTAAGATAAATATTTAAGAATGTGTTGAAATTGTTAAAAAATCAGTTTTGGGAACGTTTGCGGTTTTTGGGAACGTTTGCGGGAACGTTTGCATTAAGTATTAACTTAAACATTTAAATATATCCTAATGATGAGTGTATTTTTGCTTGCAATTAAATAATAGAGTAGTAAATAAAATATTTTAGCTATGAAAAAACAAATTATTTCTTTAAGTTACAACAGAGATCATGTAACATCTGGTATTCTTCATATTGGAGTTGGTAATTTTCATAGGGCACACTTAGCCTTTTATATGAATAATCTTCTGAGTGATTCGAGTCAAAATCAATGGGGTATTTGTGGGTTAAATTTATTACAGGGAGATGAGCGTATTGTTAAGGGTCTTGCAAAACAAGATAATCTTTATACCCTTACAGTATGTGGTAGGAAGGGTGAGGATATTACTTATGAAATTGGTTCAATAATCGATCATATTTGGGCTGTTGATAATAGAGAAGCAGTTATAAATAAATTTGCTGATAAAGATGTCAAAATAATTACTTGCACTATTACTGAAGGTGGTTATAATATTGATAAATCTACTAGGGAGTTTATCATAGATGACGAGGATGTGCAAAACGATTTGGTAAATCCGAGTAACCCAAAAACAGTTTTTGGATTTGTTGCAGAAGGATTGCGCAGACGTATGAAAAATGCTTCAGGACCCGTAACATTCCTCAGTTGCGATAATTTGCAACATAATGGCGATACAGCAAAAAGAGTTTTCGCTACTTTTTTCTCTGCTCAAGACAAAGAGCTTGCAGCATGGGTTGAGCAGAATGTAACATTCCCCAACAGTATGGTAGATCGTATTACTCCATCTACAACTCCTTATGATGTGAAGCGTTTAAATGAATTAAATGGAACTAATGACGAAGTGCCTGTTTACTGTGAGGATTTTATTCAATGGGTAATTGAAGATAATTTTATTGCTGGTCGTCCTGCTTGGGAAAATGTAGGAGTTGAGTTTACTGATGATGTGACAGCCTTTGAAAACATGAAGCTTAGCTTATTGAACGCATCGCACACAGTGTTATCATACCCCTCTTATTTAAGCGGATATAGAAAGGTTGATGAGGCAATGCATGACGCTCGTTTTGAACAGTTGTTAAGAGATTATATGGATATGGATATTACTCCATATGTACCAGCTCCAAAGAATACCGATCTAAATCTTTATAAACAAACTCTTATAGAGCGCTTTGGCAATCGTTTGGTAAGTGATCAGATTAGTAGATTATGTGCTGATGGAGCTTCAAAGTATCCTGTTTATGTGATGCCCAACCTCGGCATGATGATTCGTGATAATGCAGACATGACTCGTGTTGCTTTTTCTTTTGCTTCTTATAGACATTATTTGAAATATAAGATTGATGATAAAGGTGTGGCTTTTGAAATAAACGACCCATGGTTGACAACAGCTGATTTGAAAATGATTGACAGTGATAATCCTATTGACTTTTTAGGGCTTTCATCTTTTACAAGTGTGAATCTTAAAAATGCAACTTCTTTTATTGAGTCATACTTATTTATGGTGGATGAAATAAAAAACAAGGGAGTTATTTCTGTTTTGGATAATATTATTAAATAGTTAATTATCAATCAGTATGAAAACACAAAAGTTTGGATATGCTCCTTTTTTAGTATTAACATTCATCTATTTTATTGTGGGTTTTATGACCACCATAAATGGACAGTTTCAAGGACCGCTTAAGGTAGCTTTTCTTGCCGATGCTGGAAGCTTAAGAAATACCTTCACAACTCTAGTCTCATTCTTTTTCTTCTTGGGTTATTTATTGAATAGCCCATTAGCGGGTAAATGGGTTGATAGACTTGGTTTCAAGATTACCGTACTGCGTGCTCTATGGATTATGACTGCAGGAATATTAATGTATGCTCTCTCGTCATGGATGTCGATTCATCACAGTAATTTAGCCTTGTTTATATCAATAAATACAATACCTTACGGTTTCTTTGTTTTTTTGTTTGGTTCTTTTTTAATGGGAACTTCTGCAGCTATTTTGCAGGTAGTAATTAATCCATATATTTCTGCTTATCCACTAAAAGGAACGCAGCCTGTACAGAGGGTTAATATATCGTTTTCGTTTAATTCGTTTGCCACTACTATTGCACCTTTCTTTGTTACTGTAGTAGTCTTTTCGGGTATGCCAATTGAAAACGTTTCAGCTGGGCAAGTATTAATACCTACTCTTGCTATTGCTACATGTATAATTATCATTGCTTTGATAACAAGCCGACTTCCTTTACCTGATCTAGAAGGTATTCGTTCTAATCCGAATAAAAAACTTGAAAAAAGTATTTGGTCTTTCCGACATTTTAAATTTGGGGTTTTAGCAATTTTCTTTTATGTTGGTGCTGAAGTTGCCATTGGCGTTAATGTTAACCTTCATGCAATGGAAATTGAAAAAGGTGTTGGGGGACTTTCTTTTTTAGGAAATAAAAACCTCATCGTGGGTGGGCTTGATTTAGGAATTCCTGCTTTATTAGCTACGCTTTATTGGGGAGGTTTAATGATAGGTAGAATTATTTCGGGTACACTTAAAAATGTTTCTCCCCGTACTCAATTAGCAGCTAGTGCGATATTAGCTACCATTCTTACATTTATAGCTATTTTATTTAATAATTTGTGGGTGCTTATTTCAGTTGGATTGTGTCACGCTGTAATGTGGGGATGTATTTTTACTCTTTCTACAAATGGATTAAAAGAGTATACATCAAAGGCATCAGGTATATTTATGATGGGGGTCTTCGGTGGTGCTATTTTCCCTGTGTTGCAGGGGGTTATGTCTGACTATCTAGGTTCATGGCGTTGGACTTGGATTGTTGTGATAATTTGTGAGCTAGTGATACTTTATTATGCTCTTTATGGTTCTCGTTTTAAAGATTCAGAATCACTTGAATTGAAATCACTCTAAAAGTTGAAAAATGCAATCATGAAGGCTGTTGAAAAGAAACACGAGTTTTCAAAAACATTAATATTATAAGATATGAATAGAAAGAAAAAACCAGTAATAATTGGAATTGGAGAACTCCTTTGGGATATTTTTCCTGACGTGAGAAAAGCAGGAGGTGCGCCGGTAAATTTTGTTTATCATGCCACAGTTCTTGGTGCACAAGGCTATGCAATTAGTGCGGTAGGGAATGATTCTCTTGGTGATGAAATTGTTGAACTAATTAATCAAATTGGAATAGATCATTTTGTTGCAAAAGTTAATCATCCTACAGGTACAGTAAATGTACAGTTGAACCACGGTATACCTACTTATGAAATAGTTGAAGATGTTGCATGGGATTATATTCCCCTTAGCAGTAAGGTTGTAGAGATAGCAAAAAATGCAGATGCAGTATGTTTTGGAACCCTAGCACAACGTAATTCAATATCAAGAAATACTATAAGAGATTTTTTAGCTTTGCTTCCTGAAGATTCTTTCAAAATTCTTGATATTAATTTACGCAAACCCTTTTTTTCGCAAACCCTTATAGAGGAATCTATTCAGCTATGCAATATTCTCAAGCTTAACGATGAAGAGCTTGAAGTGTTGAAAGAAGTTTTTTCAATTGAATCATTTGATGATAGAGAAGCTTGTAAATGGTTGATAAGAACGTATAATTTAAAATATTTAATTCTTACAGCAGGTTCAGATTATAGTATGGTCTTTTCTCCAGAAAATATTTCTTTTCTCAATACTCCCAAGGTAAATGTTGTAGATACTGTGGGTGCTGGAGATTCGTTTACCGGAGCTTTTATTACAAGTTTATTAATGGGTGCTTCATTGGAAAAGGCTCATAGTGTAGCAGTGGAGAGAGCCGCAGCTGTGTGTGCTGTTGAAGGGGCGTGGTTTGTAGAGCTTTAAGATGAGACTTTAGTCTTTAGCTAACAAGATGCAGCAAGGTCTGTAGTAAGTAAGCATAACCACTCTGAGTATCGTAGATGCGGAATGTAAAGTGGTCAAACCATGCTATTTTTTTTATTTGTAATAAATGGGTACATGATTTTATGTGTGTCAGCAACCTCTATTACAAAAAAAGACATCGCATTGCAATGTCTTTATAATCTTAATCATTTATTGGTTAAATACAATTGGCAGGCTGTCATCGCGACACCCTGCCAATACTTGTTAACTTTAAATCTAATACTATTATGAAAAAACCACATCACAAATATATAAAAAGAAATCAATATAGCCAAATTGATTTCAATAAATCACCTAAATTGTTTTAAATGTATCAAATTGAAAGTGTGTTATTAGAGAAGTGGAACGTCCATTCCAGTGATTTTCCTATACAAATCTAGTGCATAAACATCCGTCATGCCAGATATAAAGTCGATTACGGCTTGCACTCTCTCTGTTATACTTTCGGCATACATGTTGTATTGCTCGGGTACACGATTGAGCAAAATGGTAGAGTAGGCATGCGATGGTGTCTGTATTGCATCGATAAAACGTTCAAGTAACGAACCTATAATATGATATCCTGCCAATTCGATATCCAACACTTCTTTTGAACGATAGATTTTTGAAACTGCAAAACTTGTACATTCTTTGTAAGCTTTGAGTGGAATGGGTGATATTTTTTTTATTAATGAATCTTCAAATGAGCCTTTTAGAATTTTATTTTCATTTTTTAGAAAAACTTCAGCACACTCTTGCACTAGTTGGCCAATGATGCTTGAGCGTAGATAGGCAATTTTCTCATTTGTATCGTCTACGAAATTTAGATTCTTCTTCACACTCTCTAATCTATCTCCTTCGAAAAACTGAATTAAAAGTTCAATTGTCTTTTCTGTAGATTGAATATTAAGTTTATGGGCATCTTCAATATCCATAATTTGATAACAGATATCATCGGCAGCCTCCACAAGGTATACCAATGGGTAACGAGCAAATTGTAGAGGTTTATTGTTTATTTGTCGAATACCTAAATCTTCAGCAATTTTTAAATAACTCTTCTCTTCCGAGGCAAAGAAACCAAACTTTTGTTTGTTGTCACTCAGCTCTGATGAATAGGGGTATTTTACAATAG
Organism: Bacteroidales bacterium; assembly: GCA_012840785.1. Taxonomy (GTDB): domain Bacteria; phylum Bacteroidota; class Bacteroidia; order Bacteroidales; family Dysgonomonadaceae; genus UBA2632. The sequence continues at coordinate 4,658 of DUVZ01000157.1, read as the reverse complement.
CAGCTAAGGTAGAGTAGGTCATAGCAAATCCACCTTGGCGACGACCAATAAACTGATGAGTGAGTAGACGAATGGCGTTGGCATTACCTTCAAAGTGGGTAAAGTCATGCCATCGACCACCATCTTTTTCCACCTCATCTTTCAGCTCTTGCCCTTTTCCTTCAGAAAAGAATGTGCCAATAGCTTTCTCACCCGAATGGCCGAAGGGAGGATTGCCTAAGTCGTGTGCCAAGCATGCTGCAGCTACAATATCGCCTACTTCTTCAAAATGAGCTTCTTTCTCTGGATATTTCTTTCTGAGAGCTTTGCCTATATAGTTGCCAATCGAACGCCCCACACTTGCAACTTCCAAGCTATGAGTGAGTCTATTGTGAACAAACACACTTCCAGGGAGTGGAAATACTTGTGTTTTGTTTTGCAATCGACGGAAAGGTGATGAGAAGATAAGTCTATCGTAATCGCGTTGATACTCTGTTCTGTCATGTTTTCGTTGATTGTAATAATTCTCCATGCCAAAGCGCTTGGTCGATAATAGTTTTGTCCACCTCATCTGTATATTGTTATTTATGTTTTAGTGTTGTTGTCGCTATCTTGTACAACAAAGATACATAATCTTGTAGCAGTTGACGAAGTTTAACTTGAGGGTTTATATTAAATATTGAGAGTAGTTTATTAAAGCATTATTTAAAAGTATGTGTGCTGCAGCTATTTTTTCATCTTGATTTTTGTCACATTGGTATTACGCTACTTGTTTGTTGTTCTTTTTCTTTAGTTTCTGTTTTTATTATTTTAATGTAGATTCATGCGTTTTTTTGCTTCAAAAGGGTTAAATTTGCAACTTATTTGATATATCAATGGCAGATGCAATAAAACATGAATGTGGGATAGCTTTAGTTCGGCTTCTGAAGCCTCTTTCATTCTATCATAAAAAATACGGTTCATGGAGATATGGTTTAGACAAACTATATCTATTGATGGAGAAACAACACAATCGCGGTCAAGAGGGTGCAGGATTGGCAGCTGTAAAGCTAAATCCTTATCCTGGCAGCGAATTTATTTTTCGTGAGAGAGCATTAGGGTCGGGTGCAATATCTGAACTGTACACTAATATCTATGATGCGCTGGGGCAATACCCTATAGAGAAACTAGAGGATGTTGATTTTGCTAAGCAAAACATACCTTATGCAGGAGAACTCTTTTTGGGACATTTGCGTTATAGCACAAGCGGAAGGAATACATTATCGTATGTGCATCCATTCTTAAGAAGAAACAATTGGGCATCGCGTAACTTAGCAATTGCTGGCAACTTTAATATGACCAATGTGGAGGAGATGTTCCAGCATTTATTGTCTGAAGGGCAACATCCACGCGACTATGCCGATACATTTGTTATGCTCGAACTATTGGGGCACTATCTCGATAGAGAGGTTCAGTATCAGTATGACAAGCATAAAGATGACTATACTAATGGGCATGATTTGAGTAACAAGATTGAGCAAGAGCTTGATATTCCTTTTTTGCTGAAGCGAGCATCTAAACTATGGGATGGTGGTTATGTATTGAGTGGATTGATAGGGAGTGGTGATGCATTTACAATGCGTGACCCATGGGGCATTAGAACTGCTTTTTACTATATCGATGATGAAGTGGCAATTGTTGCTTCAGAACGTCCTGTTATTCAAACGGCTTTCAATTTAAAGAAAGATGATATAAAAGAACTCAAACCAGGCGAAGCCTTGGTGTTGAAGAAGGATGGCACATCGTATCTATCTCAAATAATAAAGCCAGACATAGTTACGCCATGTTCTTTTGAGCGTATCTATTTTTCACGTGGCTCAGATTATGATATCTATCGAGAACGAAAAAAGCTAGGAGAACTGTTGATTCCCCGAATTATTGATATTATCGATAATGATTTTGATAACACTGTTTTTTCATTTATCCCCAATACAGCTGAGGTTGCTTATCTTGGAATGTTGGAAGGGTTGGAAAATCATTTTAATCACGAACGAGCAGTGCTTATTTCTGAAAACTGCACATCATTGTCGAATGAAAAAATTGAGGAGATATTGTCGAAACGTGTGAGAGGGGAGAAGGTGGCAGTAAAAGATGTTAAGTTACGCACTTTTATTGCTCAGGGCAATACGAGAGACGACCTGGCAGCACACGTCTATGATATTACTTATGGCTCTTTGAGGAGAGGGAAAGACTCATTGGTTATTATAGACGATAGCATTGTGCGAGGTACAACTTTGAAACGAAGTATCATTAAAATTCTCGATAGGTTGGATCCTGTGAAAATTGTAATTGTATCCTCGTCACCACAAATAAGATACCCCGATTGCTACGGTATAGATATGTCGAAGATGAGCGAGTTTATAGCCTTTAGGGCAGCAATGGAGTTGTTGAAAGATGAAAATATGCAGCATGTTATCGACGAGGTGTATAGGAAATGTGTAGCCCAAAAAGACAAGAGACCCCAAGAGATGGTCAATTATGTGAAAGATATATTTGGCCAGTTTTCCGAACAGCAAGTGGCAGATAAGATTGCTGAGATGCTTACTCCCGAGGGGACTAAGTCAGAAGTTAAAATAGTTTACCAAACAATAGAGGGATTACACGAAGCATGTCCCAATCATAAGGGCGACTGGTATTTCTCGGGAAATTACCCTACACCTGGTGGCAACAAGGTGGTCAACAATGCATTTATAAACTATATAGAGGGTTCGGAAAACAAAACATATCAATTTAAACTTACATTTTAAGCTTACCAATGATTGAACGCATAATTATATTAGAAGACATAGATCCTGTAGTTTTTTTTGGAATTAATAACAACAATGTACAGCTGTTGAAAACCTTGTACCCCAAATTAAATATTGTTGCAAGAGGCAATGTTATAAAAGCTTCTGGTGATGAGGAGATGATGGCTGATTTTGAGGAGAAAATTCGCGAATTAGAGAAGTTTAGCGTAGATACCAATGTGCTAAAAGAGGAAGATATTATAGAAATAGTGAAAGGTAAGACGCCTGAAATAGCGAAACAGCAAAATCTAATTATTTATGGATTAAATGGGAAGCCTATTCTAGCGCGGACCAAAAACCAGCAAAAGCTGGTAGATGAGTTCGACAAAAATGATATGGTATTTGCTATCGGTCCTGCGGGATCGGGCAAGACTTATACTGCTATAGCACTTGCAGTGCGTGCTCTTAAAAACCGACAAGTAAGAAAGATAATACTTAGTCGCCCAGCAGTAGAAGCAGGCGAAAAACTAGGTTTTCTTCCAGGTGATATGAAAGAGAAAATAGATCCCTATTTGCAACCACTCTACGATGCATTGGAAGATATGTTGCCTCCATTCAAATTGAAAGAGTATTTAGAGACTAAGGTTATACAAATTGCGCCATTAGCATTTATGCGTGGTCGCACATTAAGCGATGCTATTATCATACTTGATGAAGCGCAGAACACATCGAAGGCGCAAATTAAAATGTTTTTGACTCGTATGGGTATGAATGCTAAGATGATTGTAACCGGCGATTTGACACAGATAGACTTGCCTTCGAAACAGCAGTCTGGATTACTCCACTCTATTTCTGTGTTAGGCAATGTGAAAGGTGTAGGTAAAGTAGAGTTCGATAAAAATGATATTGTACGCCATAGATTAGTGCAACGCATTGTTGAGGCTTACGATAAGAGTGAATTGAAAGAGAAAGAAGCAAGAAAAAGAGAGAGAGAAGACATTAAGGAGAAGCGTAACAGAATTTGATTTTTCTATAAAGACAGAAATAAAATATATAAAGAAATGAGTAATACTTTAACATCAACCAACTACCAACTCCCTAATCAAACAAAGGTATATAAGGGAAAGGTGCGCGATGTGTATACAATTGGAGACGATACATTGATAATGATTGCCACCGATCGTATATCAGCTTTTGATGTGGTGCTGCCACAAGGAGTTCCTTTTAAAGGGCAAGTGTTGAACCAGATAGCGGCTAAGTTTTTGGATGCTACTGCAGATATCGTTCCTAATTGGAAACAAGCTACGCCACATCCATTGGTAACGGTGGGTCTTCGTTGCGAACCCTATAAAGTAGAGATGATTGTAAGAGGATATCTCACAGGCAGTGCTTGGAGAGATTACAAAAATGGTGCACGCTCTATTTCAGGAGTTGTTTTGCCTGATGGAATGAGAGAGAATGAGAAATTCCCATCTCCTATTCTTACACCTACAACCAAAGCAGATTATGGCCATGACGAAAATATTTCGCGTGATGAAATTATACGTCAAGGATTGGTAAACAAGGATGAGTACGAACAGCTTGAAGAATATGCGCTCAAGTTATTTGATAGAGGCTCTGAAATTGCTGATGAGAAAGGTTTGATACTGGTAGATACTAAATATGAGTTTGGTAAACACAACGACACCATCTATCTAATAGATGAGATACATACTCCCGATTCGTCACGCTATTTTTATAAAGAGGGTTACGAAGAACGTTTTGAGAAAGGCGAAGAACAAAAGCAACTCTCTAAAGAGTTTGTGAGAAAATGGTTAATGGATAATGGGTTTCAAGGCAAAGAGGGGCAAGAGGTTCCTGAAATGACAGAGAGCTATTGTAACGAAGTATCAGAAAGATACATCGAATTGTTTG
>DUVZ01000156.1 GCA_012840785.1 Bacteroidales bacterium | reverse complement strand
TGTATGCATTTATCTCTTTTATGGAAGATTCGGGCTATATGGCTCGTGCAGCGTTTATTATGGACAAGGTGATGCATAAAATTGGGTTGCATGGCAAGTCGTTTATTCCTCTTATTATGGGGTTTGGTTGTAATGTGCCGGCTATTTTGGCTACGCGCACTATCGAGAGCCGTAGTAGTAGAATGATTACGATGTTGATAAATCCATTAATGTCTTGTAGTGCCAGATTGCCTATTTATATTCTTTTTGTGAGTGCATTTTTTCCCAATCATGCAAGCACTGCGCTGTTTTCGATATATCTATTTGGCATTTTGCTAGCGGTGATAATGTCGAAGTTGTTTCGCAAGACACTGTTTAAGGAGGAAAATACGCCTTTTGTGATGGAATTGCCTCCGTATCGTATGCCCACGCTAAAATCTACTATTATACATATGTGGGAGAAATCGCGCCAATACTTGCAAAAGATGGGAGGTATTATTCTGATTGCCTCTATTGTGATATGGTTTTTGGGTTATTTTCCGCGTAATGCCGAAAAGGATGTGGTGTTTGACAATCAAATAGAGCAAACTTCTGCACTGTTTTTGGATAACCAGATAACTGAGCAAGAGAGAGATAGCATTGTGTCGGGTATAGAGCTTGTGCGTGCATCGGTGCATCAAGAAAACTCTTATATTGGCAAGATTGGTCATTTTGTAGAGCCTGTAATGCGTCCGTTGGGGTTTGATTGGAAAATATCGGTGAGTATTATTACGGGAATGGCTGCCAAAGAGATTGTGGTGAGCACGTTGGGGGTGCTGTATCCGGGAGATGGAGCAGAGCAACAATCGCTTCAAACGCGCATAAAGCAAGAGACGTATAGCGATGGCACGCCGGTGTTTACAACGAGTGTTGCTGTAGCGCTAATGTTGTTTGTGTTGATATATTTCCCGTGTATTGCTACTATTGTGGCTATTAAAGAGGAGTCGGGCTCGTGGAAATGGGGACTGTTTACGATAGTATACACCACAACGCTGGCATGGGTGGTGGCGTTTATAGCTTATCAGATTGGAATGTTGTTCTAAACTTTTTACACTTAAAATTGTTTTTATAGTATGGATGTACAATTAATTATAGTGATAATCATTGGAGTGGCTGTGGCTGCAATACTGCTGCGCGGTATCTATCGTTTTTTCTTTGTGGAGAATAAGAATGGGTATTGTGGAGGGTGTACGGGCTGTAGTTTGTCGAAAGATTGGAAGGAAGAGGAAGAGGTGGATCCTTATACTGCTTATTTGCATCAGTAAGTTTGCTAGCTGGCTACATTGGCTTCTAAATATACACAAAGTTGAAAATAATAGAGCTCTAAAACTTATAGTTGTCAAGAGAGTTATTGTATATACACTAATCTCTCCCACCCTGCCACGCAAATCTTTCGCGTGGTTTGATTGATAATCCCCACAGACGATGCAGTCGTGCGGGAACACTTGCCTGCAACGGTCAATACAGAGTACTACAACTTTTAATTTTTAACTCTTAACTTTTAACTCTTTAACCGCTTTCTGCAAAAACACACCCAACTTTGCCAACAAGAATATAGCTATCAACACAAATATTATAAATGCGCCAGAGGGAACATTGAGTGTGTAAGATAGCAGCAACCCCACTACAGAACCCACAAAGCTAATGATTACAGATATCACCATTATATTGGAAAAACGATTGGTGAATATATTTGCCGTCATCTGTGGCACTGTGAGTAGCGATATAAGCAGCACAATACCTACCAAGCGAATGCTGAGCACAATGGTAACAGCTACTAGCATAATAAGTGTGTACTCTATGAAGGCTACAGGAAGACCACGGGTTTTGGCAAATTCTTTATCGAAAGAGACATTGAGGATGGAGCGATAGAAGAAAGTAAAAAATAGGACTAACACCAAGCTTAATATTGTTAATAGCACAATATCCATGTGACTAATGGTGAGTATATTACCAAAAAGATACTCCGAAAGGTTGGGAGCATAGCCCGGTGTGAGGAAGATGAGAATGATACCTACAGCCATTCCTAACGACCAAAATACTCCAATAGCAGAGTCTTCGCGCACATTCTGATTTTTGGACAACCACTGAATGCCAAAAGCTGACAATACGGAGAAGACTAATGCCGAAAGAATGGGGTTGAAACCAAAATAGAACCCTATACCTATACCTCCAAACGATGCATGGGTGATGCCACCGCTAATGAAAACCATGCGGCGCGCCACAACATAGCTGCCAATAATGCCACAGGCAATGCTGGCAAGCAAGCTTCCCCACAAAGCATTGCGAAAGAAGGTATAGCCAAGAAGTTCTACAAAATCCATACTGTGGTGTTATGCTGATTGATGTTTTTTGGGAAGCGATTTCATCACGTTCAATATTTCTTGCTTTACCTGTTGGGGCAAACCAATGTGACGCATGCGTAGACTTCTCAACCAAAGAGATTTCTCTTCGTCTAAAAGGGTGTAGAATATATCTCTAAATTCATCAGCCTCGTCATCAGAGTATTCATGCGATAGTTTGCGCTCGAATCTATCCAACTCTTCGTCGTCAAAATATTCGGGCTCTACGTTTAGCTCATCGGCTGGATGCTCGCACACTTCGTGGGCTCCGCAGCACCCTTCGGGACGCACATACTTGTCGGGGTCTACTTCGGGTACACCTCTTTTTCTTTGTATTACATTCCAAATATATGTTGTTATGGCAAAAACAACAATTATTCCTATAAAAACTATTAGACTTTTCATTATTCAAAAATTTTCTGTTTCGTTCAATTTAAATCCGCTTTGTTGCAAATCGTCCCAAAAGGAGGGGTATGATTTCGCAACAACTTCTGGATGATTTATATACATATTTTTAAAAACGATAGATGCTGGCGCAAATGCCATTGCCATACGATGATCGTCGTATGTATCTATCACAATGGTTTCGTCGGTGAGGCAGCGTTCGCCATCCCACTCTAGAATACCGTTTTCGGTTTCGCGCAATACATATCCCAGTTTGTTTAGCTCATTTATCAATGCAACTATTCTATCGGTCTCTTTTATTTTGAGGGTTTGTAAGCCACTAAAGAAAAACGGTATATTCAACAAACAACAAGCTACCGCAAAGGTTTGAGCCAAATCGGGTTCGTTGATAAAATTGTGGAAGAACTTGCCTCTCACAATGTTCTTTTTTGTCAACACTATTCCATCTTCAACAAAGTTGGTGAACACTCCCAAATCTGCAAAAAGATTGATAATGTTGGCGTCGCCCTGCAAACTCTCTTTTTTTAATCCTGCCAGTTTTATCTCTGCTTTTGGCATGAGTGCCACCATCGAATACCAATAGGATGCGGCCGACCAATCGGCTTCTACTTCGTAGGGTATTGCTGTGTATGGCTGAGAGTTTATCTTTATTGTTTTACCCTCCCATTTTATTTTTACGCCATAATCTTCCATCATTTTTTGAGTTAAATGGATGTATGGTCTTGAAATTACTTCGTGTTCGAGGTGCAAAGTTAAACCAAATTTGGTAACAGGGGCTATCATCATAAGGGCTGATACAAATTGCGAACTAACATTGGCTGTGATATATACCTCTCCACCATTTAGTTTTCTGCCTTTAATTTTAAGTGGGGGATATCCTTTATTGCCAAGGTATTCAACCTGTGCGCCTATTGTAATAAGTGTATCAACCAACGGATGAATGGGTCGCTCGTGCATTCGCTCGGAGCCTTTCAAAATCCACTCGCCTTCGACACACGACAGAAAGGCTGTTAAGAAACGCATAGCAGTGCCCGCTCCACGTACATCAAACTGGTTTGTGTTTGATGCAAATGCCTCTTTTATAACACTTGTATCTTCGCTTACCGACAGGTTTTTAATCTCATAGTTGCTTATGCTCAGAGCATTGAGTATGAGTACACGATTGCTTATGCTTTTTGAGCCTGGAAGGGTAATAGTGTTGTATAAAACTTCAGGGGGATATATTTTGTATGCCATTCTCTATTTTTGTGTAAAAGTAATACTTTTGAGGGTGAAAATAAAACTCATTTTGTTAAGTATGGTTAGGTGTAAGTTTTTACCCATTTACTTGTCAGGCATGCCCCTATTGGTTTTAGCTAAAACAAAATACCATAGATAAATATTAATACAATAGCTATTGGTGCTATGTATTTGAGAATAAACACATATGATTGTAGAAAGCGCACCGACATGGGCAGTTTGCCATCGTTGGTGAGTTGTGCAAATGTGATTTTTCTATCCAAATACCATCCAATAAAGAGTGAAATAAAGAACCCACTCAATGGTAGCATTACTTTGGCGGTGGTGTTGTCTAAAACATCGAAAAATGTGGGTGAAATGGAGGCTAGCACTCCCAATATGGCAATGCCCATTGCTACGAATGTAACTGCATTGCGACGCAGCATATCAAACTCTTCGTGTAGATAGGAGGTAACTACCTCCATGAGCGAAATGGCTGATGTGAGTGCTGCAACGGCTAGCAAAACAAAAAAGAGTGTAGACCATAAACTTGAAAGGGGTAGTTGGTTGAATAGCTCGGGAATGGTTATAAACAGCAAACCGGGACCTCCTGCCACGAGCGACGAAACTATAGTATCGGGCAATTGTGTTAAAGCAAAGGCTGCGGGAAATATTACTACTCCTGCAAGAACAGCTACCAATCCGTCTAACACTGAAACTTGTACTGCTGTTTGACGTAGATTGGAGTCGTCGCGAAAATAAGATCCATAGGTGGTCATGGCGCCCATACCCAATGAGAGGGAGAAGAATGCTTGCCCCATGGCATCTAAAAAGATGGTAGATTTTACTGTTTTGATGTTTGGTTTGAATAGAAACTCCAATCCTTCGGATGCGCCAGGAAGGGTGAGTGAGCGAATGCCTAATACTATTAATATAAGAAAGAGGAGTGGCATTAATATTTTGGCAGATTGCTCGATGCCTCGTTTTACGCCCGAAAGGATGAAGAATGCTGTGAGCAGGGTGAAGGCGAGCACCCACACAATTTGTCGGGTTGAGTTTTGGCGTAGTTCATTGAAGTTGTGGGCAAAGTTTTCGAGAGACATCAGTTGTCCTGTTGCGCTTTGTAGGATATACTCCATTGTCCAAGCACACACTACTACATAGAAACCCAAAATAAGAAAGGCTGTAAGTATTCCCAATCGTCCCACCCATTTCCACCGGGTGCCGGGTGCCAATTTCTGAAACGAGCCGGATGCATTGGCTCTGCCAGAGCGACCAATAATAAACTCGCCCATCATTAGCGGTATACCAAAAAAGAGTATGCAGCCAATGTAGAGGAGGATGAAAATGGCACCGCCACCATCGGCTACTTGACTGGGAAAACGCCATATATTACCTAAACCAACTGCTGAACCTGCTGCTGCAGCAATAAGTCCTAATTTTGATGCGAACTTTATTCTATTGTTACTCATAGTGATAGTGTATGGGGTATATAATTTGGTGTTTGTATATTAGTTGCTTTTTTGCATTAATTGCTGCATTGTTATCTCACAAACATCCACTCATTGGGGGTGGATTGTGTAGGAGAATAGAAATATCCTTCTATGTCGAACGCTTTTATGTCTTCGACTTTTGTGATGCGGTTTTTAATTATAAAACGCGCCATCATGCCTCGTGCTTTTTTTGCATATACAACCACTTGCTTCAAACCATTGTCTTTTTGCTCTCTAAAACCGATAGTTATTACACGCAGATTTTCTGGAAGTAGCTCTGGCACAATAAGTTTGTAGTATTCGGCTGAACTGAGATTGATGATTGTATTATCGTCGTTGCGCAGCTTTTTGGATAGATAGTTGTTGATAGTTTCTTGCCAATATCCATACAGATAATTGGATTTTGGGTGGGTGGTATTGAGGTTGCCGCTATTGTTGATGCCCACATTGGGGGCTATGCGTGTGCTTACATCCAAACGATAGGGTTTGATAATATCGAGGGGACGCAACAGTCCGTACATGCCAGAAGCAATATTGAGGTGGTTTTGTGCAAATTGTAACTCATCGACCGACATATCGTGTATATCGAGTCCTTGAAAGGCTATGCCATTGAATGCGAAGGCTGCACTACGCTCTAGCTCATTTTCCAAATGAAATGTTTGGAAGTAGCCATAAACGTCGTGCGCCATCGTCATGTTTATTTTGAGCAGCTTTGCAATCTCTTCTACCGATAGTTGTTGGCAAAACTCTACTAAAAGATTTGTCTTTTGGGTAAATAGAGGGGGTGTTCCTTCTACCGTCTCGGCTTTGTCTTTAAAGTTTATCAGTTTTGCGGGGGAGAGCAATAGTTGCATATGTATGGTTTTTAATTAAACAACTTCTTTAATAATATCACCCCTAATGGGGTTACTGGTGTTTGTATATTATCAATTCTATAATAATTACACCCCTGATGGGGTTACTGGTTCTATATCATCAAATTCTATAATAATTGCACCCCTGATGGGGTTTATTTATTACTAATTGCTAGAACAACTATATCCTTTGTGGGGTTGCTGTTGTTTATGCATTACCAACTGTTAGAATAATTTTATCCTTAATAATTATATTGTTCGTATATAATCAAATGCTATAATAATAAAATCCATTATGCGATTTCGCAATTAAAGCCCGGAGGGCTGATATTATTATAGCTATGCATGATTTTAAAAAACACACCCCAACCCCGCAAGGGGTGGTATTATCCATTTATCATCAAATGCAATGCCAAAAGAGCATCAATAAAGGCAACTATTAATTTTTACTTTTTACCTATTAACTTAAAACTACGCCAAACTCCACTCAAACCCTGTGGGTGTGTCTTTTATTACAAACCCTGCTTTGGTTAGATCGTCGCGAATTTTGTCGGATGTAGCCCAATCTTTGTTGCGCTTTGCTTCTTGCCTCATTTCTAGCAACATATTCACAGCCTTTTCAAAAGCCTCGTAGCTACTGTCTTTTAATGCTACGCTGTCTTGAATACCCAAAAGATCGTGCAGGAATATCTTGAACAGGTCTGTCAACTCGTCTAAATCGTGTTGCGATAGTTTTTCGATACCCGCAATGCCCGAATTGATAATGCGTGTGGCTTCAAATAGATGCGAAAGCACGATGGGTGTGTTTAAATCGTCGTTCATGGCATCGTAGCATTTCTGACGAAGCGATTTTACCTCAACAGTAGAAGCATCGCTTACAGGTATGCTGGCAATATTGTTGGATGCATCGAGCAGACGTTTCAATGCAGTTTCGGCAGCGTGCAGTGCTTCGACGCTAAAATCGACAATGCTTCTATAGTGCGATTGCAATATAAAGAAGCGAATAATCATTGGCTCATAGGCTTTGTCTAAAAGGCGATGCGAGCCATCGAAAAACTCTTCGAGGTTGATGAAGTTGCCCAACGACTTGCCCATTTTTGTGCCATTTACGGTAATCATATTGTTGTGCATCCAATAGGTAACGGATGGTTTACCATTGACGGCAGTGTTTTGTGCTATCTCGCATTCGTGATGGGGGAACAACAAATCGAGTCCACCACCATGAATATCGAACTGATCGCCCAAATAGCGTGTACTCATTACAGAGCATTCGATGTGCCAACCGGGGAAACCTACACTCCAAGGCGATTTCCAACGCATAATGTGTTCGGGTGTTGCTTTTTTCCAAAGAGCGAAGTCGGCACTTCTGCGTTTCTCGTCTTGTCCATCTAGTTCGCGCGTAGTTTCAAGCAGATCATCAATATCTCTACGCGACAAGATACCATAGTTGTGCGCTTTGTTGTATGTTTCTACATCAAAATATACCGAGCCATTGCTTTCGTAAGCGAAACCTTTGTCTAGTATTTCTTGTGTCATCTCTATCTGTTCCATAACATGACCCGACGCACTGGGCTCTATCGATGGGCGCAACACATTGAGCGAGTCCATGGCTCTATGATAGCTATTGGTATAAAACTGCACTACCTCCATTGGCTCTAGCTCTTCTAAGCGTGCTTTTTTGCCTATTTTGTCTTCGCCCTCATCACCATCGCTTTCTAGGTGACCCACATCGGTAATGTTGCGCACATAGCGCACTTTGTAACCAATATGCTGTAGATAGCGGAATAGTAAATCGAATGTAATTGCTGGACGAGCATGACCCAAATGTGGGTCGCCATATACTGTAGGACCACATACATACATGCCAACGTGTGGTGCATGTAGGGGCTGGAAAACTTCTTTTTTGCGATTGAGAGTATTATAAATAACCAATTCTTGTGTCATAATAATTGTCTTGTTTTTTGATAGCGCTGTTACAAACAATTCAAACAAAGGTTGTTTGAATCTATTCTAATTGACAAAAATAGTAATTTATACTTTATTTGTCGATTAAAATGAGAGGTTTTATGAGATTGATTGCTTGAAGTGTTGGTAAATGAGTAGATGCAGAGAAAGCAATATAAAAAAAACAGTTGACAACTGAGAAAACTCGGCTGTCAACTGTCTGTCTGTAAATTAATCAATATTGTTTTTTACTTCAACGCATCTAGCGCCTCCTTTGTGGCTTTCAATAGTGGGTCGATAGATATTTCTTGACCCACAGCGCCCTTCATCCACTGTTGTGGAATGATGCTGCCTTGCACGAGCATACGCTCAACTTCGCTTGCCATATTTTTGCCACTCACCTGTTGCTCTATCTGAAAATCGATAAGGTGTCCCATTGGATAGTTGGGCAGGTATAGCGGATTGTCGATCATGTGAGAATAGATACCCAATAATGTTTCGTCGTTGCCTCCCAGTACATCGGCATAATATTTATTCCACACATCTTTGGCAATGGTCATAACTGCCTCTTTAAGTTGTGAGGGTGTGGCATCGGGATTGGCATACATCCACTCCCATACTTGAATATCGACTAATGATACGCCCATAATTTCGTAGCTCGACCAGAAGTTGTCTAATGCCAAGTAGTGGTCATCTTCTGGGTTGGTCTCTTGCAAACCCAATAGCTCCATGTCGCGTTTTTGGAACAGGAAAGCAATTGCTTCGGTAAACGATGTGTTGGGCACACCACTCAGCATATAATAGTCAACATCGTTTAATGTAATGGTTTGCTCTACATTGTGACCAAACTCGTGCACTGCAATGTTGTAGCCTTTGTAGTCCATGCCATCTTCGCCAATACGTGTGCGCAGATGAGCTACATCGTTGCGCATGCTGGCTCCCCATGCATGTCCGGCACCACGAGATGCATCTACGGTGATGAGCGAGGTAATCTCTTTTGCTTTTTGGGCGCTCCAACCCAAATCTTGTAATATGCGCGGCAAATCGGCTTCTAATGCTGCAGCATTGGGATATTTCTTTGATGTGAGGGCTGTCAATTTATCTTCGGATATACTGCCACGCGATTTGAAGCCATTGTACCAAATATCGAAGGGCTCTAATGGACGGGCAAGTCGTGACTCGATAAATGCCGCTACCTCTTTTACCATGGGCGATGAAACAAGGTTGGTGAATAGTGTTTCGACATCTTTTTGAGGCACTTCCATTCTGGAATCAAAAGAACGCTCTAGTTGTGTGGGGTAATGAACTGAATAGGGGTCGAGTTGCTTCATTACATGGAAGTTTTTCAACAACACTTCGTAGCGTTTGTGAAGTTCTGGAGTGGAGGCAATCTCTTTGCCATCGCTATATATCTTGTTGTTTTGTATGTCCCACTCATATGTGCCATCGTTTATCACTTGTTGAGGTATTGTTTGGTCTACAATACGCTTCATTACTTGATATACCATGCGTTGTTTTTCTAAACCGTGTTCTGCATCAGCATAGTTCGATTTCAACTCGTCGCGCAGCCCCCAATGGGTAATTAGTTTCATATCGGCAGGGAATAGCTTCTTGCCATCTTTATTCAACAGCTGCCCCATATATATATTATAATCAGCTATATAGGTGTCGGCATTGGTAAGGGTGCGAGAAATATCTTGCTGCAGGGCTGCTGGCACACGCGAAATAAATCTGTCGCCCATGCGCGCATATGCCCACTGTTGTCTTGTCCAGTTGTTGCCCAACTCTGTTTTCTCGTCCAATGAGTAGAAGGGGAAATTGAGCGCAGTGATGAAAGCTATTTTGGAGCTATACATATCATCGTTTAGATGTGCCGACACGTCGTATCCACCAAACATCATATCGATGGGTTGTATAGCGGGACCATCGAGGTGTAGTGGCTCTTTTAGCTTTAAATTGATTCTGTGAAAATAGCCATTAAACAGTTCGAAGTTGTGTTCCAACTTATCGAACAGCTGAGAAAGCAAGTGGCTATCTGCAATAAAATTTTCTATACAAAATGTTTCGTATTCTTGCGCTGTGCCGTCTTGATGGCGCCATAGGCTGGCTACTTGCTGTGCTCCACGCTCTATGCGAAAGAGTTGATCATCGGGTGTGGTTTTGGATAGAGCATCGATAACATTATCAACGCTTTGTTGGGTTATAAATATTTCATCTTTCATTTCAGATGTTTTAGAGTTTTCGCTGCATCCGCCAATTGCAATTACTGAAACAGACGCTACCATTAGAAGTATAATGGGTAGAACATATTTTTTAATCATGACACACAATATTTTGAAGTTATTAATAGAAGTCAAAGATAATATAAAAATAGAGAAGAAAAAGGAATAATATGAGCATTTATTGATGTGTAAAGTGACACCATATAATAAAGGGGAGTTAAAATAGGTGTAAAAACAAGAAATAGAGAAAATCAAATAGAAGTGCTTTTATATTTCTTGAAGTACAAATAAATTTGTACTTTTACAGTATTAAATCATTTAAACTTAAAAAACAATGAAGCAAATTAACCAGTACGTAGAAACTCACAAACAACGTTTCCTGGATGAGCTGTTTGAGCTAATCCGCATTCCTTCAATCTCTTCGCTACCCGAACATAAACCGGATATGTATAGAGCAGCAGAAAAGTGGAAGCAATTTATTATTGAAGCCGGAGCTGACAAAGCAGAGATATATGAAACTGAAGGTAATCCTGTAGTTTATGGTGAAAAAATAATTGACAAGGATGCACCTACTGTATTGGTGTATGCACACATGGATGTGATGCCTGTTGACCCATTAGAGTTGTGGAACACAGAGCCTTTTGAGCCAGTTATAAAAGATGGTAAGATATGGGCGCGTGGTGCTGACGATGATAAAGGACAGGGTTTTATGCACACTAAAGCTTTTGAATACCTTGTAGCAACTGACCAATTGACTTGCAACGTGAAGTTTTTAATTGAAGGTGAAGAGGAAGTTGGTTCGCCAAGCTTGCCTAAATTTTGCGAAGAGCATAAAGAGTTGTTAGAGGCTGATATCATTTTAGTGTCAGATACTTCTATGATTGCACGCGATGTGCCATCGATTACAACAGGATTGAGAGGATTGGCATATTGGCAAGTGGAAGTAACCGGACCAAATGCTGATTTGCATTCGGGTATTTTTGGTGGTGCAGTAGCCAACCCTATTAATGTACTATCGAAAATGATAGCACAAACAATGGATGATAATGGAAGAATTCTTATTCCTGGATTCTACGATGACGTATTGGAGGTGTCGAAAGAAGAGCGCGAATTGATGGCGAAAGCTCCTTTTGACCTTGAAGAGTATAAAAAATCGCTTGACATTGAGCAAGAGTTTGGTGAAGAAGGGTTTTCTACAAACGAACGCACTGGCATTCGCCCAACATTTGATGTGTGTGGTATATGGGGTGGTTATACTGGCGATGGTGCTAAAACAGTGCTGCCTTCTAAAGCCTATGCAAAGATAAGTACGCGCCTTGTGCCTAACCAAAAGCATGAAAAAATTGCTGAGCTATTTATAGATTACTTCAAATCGATTGCTCCAAACACAGTAAAAGTGAAGGTGGACTATCTACATGGAGGTCCATCGTATGTTTGCCCAATAGATATACCTGCATATAGAGCTGCCGACAAAGCATATACAGAGGTGTATGGCAAACGTCCTGTTCCTGTAAGATCGGGTGGTAGTATACCAATTATTGCAACGTTTGAAGAGATATTGGGAACTAAATCTGTGCTTATGGGTTTTGGTTTGGGTTCGGATGCTATTCACTCTCCTAACGAGAACTACCCATTGGAGCAGTTCTTTAATGGTATTAAAACTATTCAGGCGTTTTATGCTCACTTTGCAGAAGAGATGAAGAAATAGTTTTTTTGATAGAAAAGACAAAAAGATTTCACAAGCATTATATAAAATCACGGGGAGATGCTATTCTCTTCGTGATTTTTCTTTTATAAGGATTATGGCTGTATAGTTTGTATGCTTATCAACAGGAGTTAGAGCGAGGTATCCGCTTTTTATTTTGCCATCTTCTACAACAAGAGGGTGCTCTGCTTGTGATACTATAGATGTTGCTAGTGCTTCATTTGGGAGGTTGTGATAGCTGATAGAGAACAGCCCCTCTGAATTTGGATGTACAAACCTTTCTCTAATACGATGGGCAACTATACCCATATTCATACGCATGTTTACCTCAACGCAGGGCTGGAGTTGATATGTCGACTGGTCTGTTCTACACACCATCATATCGACACCCAAATAACCACGATAGTGAGGAAAATAGTTGGTTATCTTTGCTATGAGTTGGCGCTTTAATGCAGACAGTTGACTACGTTCTATATAGAGCAACAGCTTGTCTTCGATATCCACATCCGACAACAACACATTGCCCAAATAAGCCCCCGATGGGGATGATTGAAACAGAGAGTAGCCTATAAACTGAATGCCAGAATCAGTTATTTCAAACTCCATGGCAAAATCTTCTACTTTGTTTAAAACAGGCTCTACCACTATGCCCCCTTGCATATCGATAACACGTCTACACCAATCGGTTTGTTTATCTGTAATGGCACCTTTTATCCAAACTATTCCTTTGCCACTGCCCGACAAAGGCATTTTAAGCACTTGCTCTCCTTCTGCATTATTTAGGTAATCCAAGAGTTGACTGATATCGGTATAGTAAAAAGACGCTCCACAAAAGTGGGGGTTCTCCTCCTTCAACTCTTTTAATAGTCTGACAGCAGTTTTTCTGTTAGAGTAGTTGCGAAGACGTTTGATATTCTCTATGGTTGGCAATATGTACTCTTTTACACCCAATTGGAGAAGCTCTTTTTTAAGAGCAGGACTCCACCCCCATGGTTTGACTTCTCTATTGGAGTGGTTTGCTATTTGAGAAGGAGAAATGAGCAAACTGGTAATTGGCAATACCTGCTTTAAATCTTCTAAAAGCTTGCTATTCGCCACATCATCAGCAATAACCAACGCTCTTGCTGGTGCGTACCAAACTGGAAGCATTGCTAAATCGCGCCTCATCTTTAGGGCAGAAGCGGGTGCTGTGTAATGTGGACTAAAATTGGCAAGTGCCAAATCATTCTCTGGATTGAAGATGTACATAGTGGTGTAAAAGTACAAAAAAACCGTCAAACAGCAGTGCGCCATTTGACGGTTTTCAATTATTTAGCATAACTAATTATTACTTATACTCTTTGGCTTCAACTTCTCTGCTAAGAATCAATTCGCCATTTTCAGCCAATGCACGCATCTCATCTTCGCCAGGATAGATATATACTGGTCCGATTTTATATACACGCTCGATAATTAAATTGGCATACCATTTACTATTAGCCATGCCACCTGTTATCAGGATTGCATCCACATCGCCTTTTAACACGGTTGAAGCTGCACCAATATATTTAGCTGTTTGGTAAGCCATAGCCTCTAATACTGCTAAACTATCTTTGTCGCCATCCATTGCAGCCATCTCAACTTTGTATGCATCATTTACACCAGTAAAAGCATACATACCACCTTTACCTTTAATCATCAGTTTCATCTCCTCGTGTGTGTATTTGCCACTAAAAGCTGCATCTACCAACATCCCCGTTGGGAGTGTTCCTGAACGTTCTGGAGACATTGGTCCTTCGCCATCTAATGCTTGATTTACATCTACTACACGTCCTTTACAGTGAGCACCCACTGAGATTCCACCACCTAAATGAGCTACAATTAGATTTAAATCTTCATATTTTTCATTGATAGACTTTGCATGTGTACGGGCAATAGCTCTTTGATTGAGAGCATGGAAAATTGAGGTTCTTTCAAAAAGAGGGTGACCCGAAAAACGAGCTATATCATCCAATTCGTCAACCACCACAGGGTCGGCAATATAGGCTTTTGCATCGGGTAGTTGTTTTGCTATATCGTCAGCAATAAGAGCCCCTAAATTGCTTGCATGTTCTCCATATCTGCCTTCAAGAAGCTCTTGCTTCATAGTATCGTTGATGCGATAAACACCTGCAGGTATTGGTTTCACCAAGCCTCCACGACCCATTACAACTTTTATCTTGTCAAGTTTTATATCTGCATCTTTCAGCTCTTTAATGATGATATCTCTACGAAATTCGTACTGCTCGGCTATTTTGTTGAATTTGCTCAACTCATCAACAGAGTGGCGAATGGTTTTTAAAAAGACAACATCGCCATTCTTGTAAACAGCAATTTTTGTAGAGGTAGATCCGGGATTGATTGCCAGGATACGATCATTCTTATTCATAATAGTATTGTATTTAATTTTGTTAGTTAGTATTTTCAAAAAGGTTGCTCATATATCTTTGATAAGAAAAAAATCAAAGAGAGTTAATCCATAGCGGCTGCTAATGCAATAGAGTGCATTTTGCTCGATTCTGAATCGGCACGCGAGGTTAATACGATAGGCACTGCTGCCCCCATAATTACAGCAGCTACTGATGCGCCACCAAGGAAATTTAATGATTTATAGAACATATTGCCAGCTTCTAAGTTTGGTGCAAGAATCATATCGCAATC
>DUVZ01000155.1 GCA_012840785.1 Bacteroidales bacterium | reverse complement strand
TTATACAAATGGACACTTGGGAAAACTGAAAAGCCATTTTTTGTTCAATAGTGAACTACAGTTTGTTTTTAAGTAATATGTGTAATTGAAATATAAATAAAAGAATGAAGATAAAAAATATTTGTTGTATTGGAGCAGGATATGTAGGTGGTCCTACTATGGCTGTTATAGCTCAAAAGTGTCCTGATATAAAAGTGACAGTAGTAGATATTAACACAGATAGAATTGCTGCATGGAATGATGAAAATGTAGAGAATATACCTATATACGAACCAGGTTTGAGTGATGTAGTTGCAGAAGCGCGTGGTCGAAACTTGTTCTTTTCAACGAATGTTGAAAAAGCAATTGACGAAGCCGAAATGATATTCATTTCTGTAAATACTCCTACCAAAACCTATGGAATTGGTAAAGGTATGGCTGCTGATTTGAAATATATTGAATTGTCTGCAAGACAAATAGCAAGTGTTGCAAAATCAGATAAGATAATTATTGAAAAATCTACATTACCAGTTCGCACTGCTGAAGCAATTAAAAATATATTAGACAATTCGGGCAACGGTGTGAATTTCCAAATACTTTCTAACCCCGAATTCTTAGCAGAAGGTACTGCTGTAGAAAATCTTTTGAATCCCGACCGTGTTTTAATTGGCGGAGAGCAAACAGAGGAAGGTGAAAAGGCAGTGCAAGCATTGGTCAATATATATGCACGATGGATTCCCGAAGATAGACTGTTGACAACAAATGTGTGGTCGTCTGAACTTTCTAAATTAACAGCTAATGCTTTTTTGGCTCAACGTATATCTTCTATCAATGCCATGTCGGAGCTTTGTGAGATGACAGAGGCTGACGTTGATGAAGTAGCACGTGCTATAGGATCGGATAGTAGAATAGGGCCTAAATTCTTAAAAGCATCAGTAGGCTTCGGTGGTTCTTGTTTTCAGAAAGATATTTTGAATCTTATATATATTGCACAATCTTATGGTTTGCAAGAAGTAGCTGATTATTGGGAACAAGTGATTATAATGAATAATCATCAACGAAATCGTTTTTCAAGAAACATTGTACAAACTTTATTTAATACTGTTTCAGGGAAGAAAATTGCTTTTTTAGGTTGGGCTTTCAAAAAAGAAACCAATGATACACGTGAATCAGCTGCTATATATGTTGCAGATAACTTGATAGATGAACAAGCAGATATTGTGGTATATGACCCAAAAGTAAAATCAGAACAAATGTATGCTGATTTAGATTACCTAAACTCACGTGATGAGAATATAAATAGAGAAAAACTAACCGTAGTAAACGATCCTTATTCTGCTTGCAAAGATGCCCACGCTATTGCTATTCTAACCGAATGGGATGAGTTTAAAGATTACGATTGGCAAAGGATATACGATGGAATGATGAAACCTGCTTTTGTTTTTGATGGTAGGAACATCTTGGATAAAGAAAAACTTGAGGAGATTGGGTTTGATTATTATTGTATTGGGAAATAGTTAAGTAGAGGAAATGTACAAATCCCTCTTCAAACCCACACTCGATTTCCTGATT
>DUVZ01000154.1 GCA_012840785.1 Bacteroidales bacterium | reverse complement strand
TTCTAATACTGCATCTAATGCTTTTTTCGAATCAACTTTGCTCAATCCTGATTTTTGAGCTACTGCACTTACTAATTCTGATTTATTCATAAGAAAATGATAATAAATTAAACATATAACACTAAGGATTAGCATTATTCGAATGTCAAATATAGATTATAAATCAACAACAATCAAGAAATAAGTGAAAAAACATCTCGAAATTCAAAAAAAAACTCAATAATACCCTATAACAAGGCGTTTAACGGAAATAATCTGTATTTTTGTTTCACAAACAGACAAAATAAAACAACGAATGCAACAAGCTCGATCGAGTTTTTTAAGCGGAATTCCGAATGTATGTAAGAATATTCTAATCATCAATATCATTGTTTGGTTAGCACAAATGGTTCTTATGCAAAGGGGAATTGACCTTACAAACTATCTAGGACTATATTATTTCGAATCACCCAACTTTAGAATTTATCAGTTTTTCACCTACATGTTTTTACACGACCCTCACTCTTTTGGTCATGTTTTTTTCAATATGTTTGCGGTGTTTATGTTTGGTAGATTATTAGAGCAAATATGGGGCCCTAAGAGATTTTTAACATATTACTTTATTACAGGTATAGGCGCTGCCCTTATCCAAATGATAATCATAGGATTTCGTATTTATTCAGTTAAAAGTGGTCTTTCACCAGAAGCAATATCTGATGTTATAGCTCAAGGAGGTAGTTTGCTAGATCAAAGTATGAATTATACAGATGCTGCAAAAGGCACACTGAATATATTGTTGAATACTGGTACAATTGGGGCATCGGGAGCTGTATTCGGTATACTACTAGCATTTGGCATGTTATTCCCCAATATACCTCTCTATATTATCCCATTCCCATTCCCTATAAAAGCCAAATGGCTGGTAATTGGATATGGTGCTATCGAGTTAATCTTGGGATTAGCATATTTGCCAGGAGATAATGTTGCCCACTTTGCACATTTAGGTGGTATGATTTTTGGTATATTTATGATACTGTACTGGAAAAAGAAAGATAGAAAGAAAAATACAAATCATGTCCAATATTTTAGATAACATAAAACGTACTTTTAATAAGGGCGACGTACTTATGAAGTTCATTTTCATAAATGTCGCCATGTTCCTTGCTATAAATGCAGTAGGAGTTATAGTTATCCTGTTTCAATTAGAGTCACTTGATTTAATATCATTTTTAGCAGTGCCATCTCAACTCAACAGAGTTTTGATTAGGTTTTGGACACTACTCACTTATATGTTTGTTCATGTAGACTTTTTTCATATCCTCTTCAATATGTTGTGGCTCTATTGGTTTGGAAAAATATTTTCAACCTACTTCAACGAACGTACACTTGGAAGCCTATATGTAATAGGTGGATTGGCTGGAGCATTGTTGTATATATTAGCGTTCAACACTATCCCCTACTATTTAGATTTAGGACACAGCTTAATGATTGGGGCTTCGGCTTCTGTAATGGCCATCGTAATGGCAGCAGCATTTTACAGACCCGATGCAACACTCAATCTTCTTCTGCTAGGACGTGTAAAAATTATATATATAGCCATAGCCGTGTTTTTTATCGACTTTTTCTCGTTAAGTACTGGTAACAATCCTGGTGGACATGTTGCCCATATAGGAGGAGCTATTGCAGGATATCTCTTCGCAAATCAATACCGTAAAGGTAAAGATATAACATTGCCTATTAGCCGTGTTTTAGACAAAATTGCAAACCTATTTAAAAAGAGAAAGTATAGAGGAGCTCATAAAGTTGTTTACAAAAAACCCGAGAGCGACTACGACTACAACTATAGGAAAGCTCAAGAATCTAAAAATATAGATGTCATATTAGACAAGTTGAAACAATCAGGATATGGTAGTCTAACATCTGAGGAGAAACGTCAATTATTCGATGCTAGCAAGAAATAACAAAGAACAACGATCATAACTATTATGATAAGAAAATTTATAAAACTACTTTTTCTTGCTATAACTATTGTGTCTATTTTATTGCTTTTGCTCTCTTTTATGGCATGGTATATATCGCCACACCGTACTGCTATATTCTCATTTGTTGGCCTTGCATTTCCTATCATTCTCACTACTAATATTATTTGCCTAATATTATGGTTGTTACTTGACAAATGGAAGGTGGCATTTATTATTGGTATTGCATTGGTTGTCTCCTACAAGCCTATCACTACACTCTTTCCGTTAAACCTGAAAAGACAAACAGTACCTGAAAAGAGTTTAAAAGTTCTCACATACAACGTGATGGGTTTTATGAGAGAGTCAAAAAAGGAATCAGCACACCCTCTTTTAGAATATATAGCCAAAACAGATGCAGATATTGTTTGTTTGCAAGAGTATATGATAAGTAAAACAGGTAAATCGCTGCTCACACAAGGAGATATAAATAAAATACTTAGCAAATACCCTTATCGCTCCATAACAGGATTAGAGTACTCCGGAAAGTATCACACCTACGGACTTGCATGCTTTTCTAAGTTTCCAATTACACACACACACGAGTTCACCTTCAAATCATCGTATAATGGTGCAGCAATATATACAATCGATATAGACGGGGAAAACTACTTGGTATCGAACAACCACTTGGAGTCAAATAAAATATCTTCATCGGATAAAAAACTTTATAGTGATTTCCTCTCAAATAGAAATTATCCAACTGCTCTAGAAGTAGGATCAAACATAAAAAAACGAATGGGACGAGGATACACTAAAAGAGCTACACAGGTGCAGCAAATAACAGACTATATCAACCAGCAAGACTACGATAAGCTTATTGTATGTGGCGATTTTAACGATATGCCCATTTCTTATGCCTATAAGAAAATGAGGGGTAACCTTGAAGATGCTTATGCTTCAACAGGATTTGGACCAGGAATAACTTATCACGAGCACCTTTTCCTCTTTAGAATAGATTATATACTGCATAGCAAAAACCTAAAGGCATACAAAACTACAGTGGATAGAGTGAGATACTCAGACCACTACCCTGTTTTAACCTACTTATCAGAACAATAGCTTCACATAGCTTGTTTTAAGTAGTTATAATTGCACACCACATTATTTGCTTATGAGCAATAAGCAAAGTAAATTGGAGTAGCTTAAAAAGAATAAGAAGTAAAGATGACACCATTCAAAGTCCAAATATTAGGCTGTGGATCAGCCCTACCCACTACTATGCACAACCCCTCATCTCAATTGGTAGATGTAAATGGCAAACTATTTATGATAGATTGTGGCGAAGGCACGCAACTGCAAATGAGAAAGTTAGGTGTTCGCATGGGCAGGCTCCACAGTATCTTTATATCGCACCTTCATGGCGACCATGTGTTTGGACTTCCGGGTCTTATCTCATCACTCGGTCTACTAGGGCGCACTGCAGAGCTAACCATCTATGCACACCAAGAAATAGAGCAATTTCTAACTCCGTTTCTAAACTTCTTCTGCAAAAACCTTTCTTACAATGTACGTTTGGTATTATTAAAGAGAAAAGGCTATAATTTAATTTATGAAAACAAATCAATCACTATCTCATCATTTCCATTGAAACATCGCATAGCCACATCAGGATTTCTGTTTAAAGAGACAGAAAAGTTGAGACATATTAAACGTGAGATGATTGATTATTATGATATCCCTATTCGTGAAATAAATAATATAAAAAATGGAGCAGACTTCATTACCGCTAAAGGAGAAGTTGTGCCCAATGATAGACTTACTTCCCCACCCAGTCCTCAACGATCGTATGCATACTGCTCTGATACGGCTTATGATGAATCGATAGTTCCTCATATAAAAGGTGTGGACCTTTTATATCACGAAGCTACCTTTTCTGAGTCAGAAATAGAAAGAACAGCCAAAACCGGTCATTCCACCGCAAGACAAGCAGCAGAAATAGCAAAGCTTGCTGAAGTAAAGAAATTGGTAATTGGACATTTCTCATCTCGATATAAAAACTTGAACCCACTATTGGAAGAGGCTAAAGCAGTGTTTGACAACACTGAATTGGCAGAGGAAGGGAAGATTTTTGAATTATAGCATCTACTTAATTTAAGCTAAATGGTTACTCAACAATATAATTCAATAAATTGTTATATATTTACTGAGTAGGGAATTTCAATTCCCATATAGTATTAAAAAATCATCAAACACAAAAAATAAAAATATGAGAATAGCAATTGTAGGCATCAGCGGAGCTGTTGGGCAGGAACTCTTAAGTGTACTAACTGAAAGAAACTTCCCAGTAGAAAGTTTAAAGCTATTTGGTTCGGCTCGAAGTGCTGGTCAAATGTACAGCTTTAGAGGAAAAGAATTAAAAGTATTAGAGCTTCAACATAACGATGACTTCAAAAACATTGATATAGCCTTTGCTTCAGCTGGAGGTAGTATATCTGTAGAGTATGCAGAAACTATTACAAAGCATGGTGCTATTATGATCGACAATTCTAGTGCATTTCGCATGGACGATGATGTCCCATTAGTAGTGCCGGAGCTTAATGCTGAAGATGCTTTGATACGCCCTCGCAACATTATTGCCAACCCAAACTGCACTACTACACAATTGGTAGTTTCACTAAAACCTATAGAAGACCTATCACACATTTCCAAGGTGCATGTTTCTACTTATCAAGCCTCATCAGGAGCGGGTGCTTCGGGTATGGATGAACTGAAAGAACAATATGCACAAATAGAACGTGGCGAAGAACCAACTGTCTCTAAATTTGCCTACCAATTGGCCTACAATTTAATACCCCAAGTAGATTCATTCACAGACAATGGATATACTAAGGAAGAGTTAAAAATGTATTATGAGACGCGCAAAATTATGCATTCAAACATCAAAGTGAGTGCTACATGTATTCGTGTTCCTGTACTACGTGCACACTCTGAGTCGGTGTGGATTGAAACAGAGCGCCCAATTTCAGTGGAAGAGGCAAAAAAAGCTTTTGCTAATGCCCCCGGAATTATATTGATGGACAATCCAGAGCAACAAGAGTATCCAATGCCACTATTCTTAGAAGGTAAGGATGAGGTGTTTGTAGGACGCATTAGAAAAGATTTAGCCAATCAAAATGGACTAACTTTTTGGAGTGTGTCTGACCAAATTAAAAAAGGTGCTGCACTGAATGCTGTGCAAATTGCAGAATATATTTTAAAGAAAGAGTTTCAAAAGTAAACGGTTATAACTAATGCTTTAATACAGCTAAAGGCGAAGACTATTTCCCGTTTTTTTAAAAATCGTAAAGACGCAAAACTTTCTTAAATGAAATGCTTGCGTCTTTTTTTAAACCTTTTCACTAAAAGCTGAACTTATACCAACACCCTAACAAACCAATAAACAATCACACCCAAATTAATAAACTTAAGAACAACACCTGTAAAGAAGCCAATAAATGCACCCGAGGCATGCTTTAATGCGGGCTTTAGATGCGATCCTGAAATGATTCCAGCAATAAGTGCCCCTACGAAAGGACCAAAGATAACACCTAAAGGACCAAACCAAAAACCTGCAAGAAAGCCTATACCAGCACCCCAAACAACCTTTTGGCTGCCACCCATTTTTTTAGTACTCCATAGTGGTAGAAAATTATCAAGAATGAAAACAACTAGTGTAAACAAACCAATAATAATAATTACTGACCAAGAGAGCTTTAAACTAGCGGAAGGAACAAACTTAAGTACCAGCAAGCCTAGCCATGATAGTGGTGGACCTGGCAATACAGGAAGTATCGACCCAACAACACCAACTATGAGTAAAACAGCAGCAAAAACAATTAAAATAGGCTCTAACATTTAAGTGGATATTTAAATGTAATAATGAATAATAAACTTAGCAGTCATCTACTTACATGCAGTTTAGATATGCCTCTCAATGATGCTTCTTCAACACCCTGTGAGGAACATCGCCATGTCCAACAATTTCAAACGGACATGAATCGTAAGCTTTATTCAGCCAATCTTGAGAGATTTCAGTTCCACAATGATAGTGTGCTGTTTCGTTTACACACAACACATTTCGCACTGTCGATAAAATAGTTCCAATATCGTGAGAAACCAATACAATACCCATTCTACTGTTTATATCATCCAATATTTTGTAGAAATTTGTTTCGAAAAGTTTATCTACATATGATATGGGTTCATCCAATATCAACAATACGGGATTATCAACGATAGAGCGTCCTAGCAACACCCTTTGCAACTGTCCACCCGACAGCTCACCAATGGGTCGCTTCAGCAATTGATCAACCCCCATTTGTTGTGCAACCTCTTGCACTCTCTCTCTATATTTAAAGGAAAGTGCAAACGATGGCAACTTGCCACTCATTGATAGCCCTGACAAAATCACGTCATGCACAGTGATAGGAAATTTTCGATCAATTTTATTAAGTTGAGGTAAATAACCAATATTGATTTTAGATACACTATTACCCTTTGAGTTGTAAAAAGACACTTTACCTTCTGTAGGCTTTATTAACCCCATTATGGTACGAAGCAATGTAGTCTTACCTCCACCATTAGGTCCAATAATACCCAGAAAATCTTTTTGATATACAGAAAACGAAATATTCTTAATTATCCGTGGATTATTATCATAACCGGCAGACACATTAACTATATCGATGATTTTATTCATTTTTAGATAAGATTTCAGCAATCTTGATCAACTCTTCACTCCAATTATACGATAGAGGGTCGATTGAATGAATTGAAGCACCAACCTCTTTGGCAAGCGACTCAGCATTCTTCAAGTCGAAACCTTTTTGAACAAAAATGGTCCTTATTCCCTCTTCGTGCGCCAAATCAATCATCTGTTTAAGCTGTTGCGGTGATGGGCTTTTCCCTTCAAACTCAATACTATATTGAGTCAAATTATAATCACGTGCAAAATAAGATAGTGCCGGATGGTAAATAATAAAAGATTTCACTGGAGCATTTTCCAACAATGCATTAATCTTTTTATCAGTTTCAAATATCTTCTCTTTCAACACTTCAAAATTTTCACGATATAGTTTTTGGTTTTCAACATCCGCCATAACCAAT
>DUVZ01000153.1 GCA_012840785.1 Bacteroidales bacterium | reverse complement strand
TGTAGCAACAGAAACCTTTGTATACTTCGAAGATGTATCGATGGGAGAGTTCATATTTGACGATGTAGAAGAAGTTGCTACCCCAATTAATTGGATAGCAATTGCAAAAAACATATTGATAATGGGTGTTTTTCTCTTATGCTTACGATTTTTGTGGCAAGTATTCTCAATTATAACGATTAAATCACGCAGTGAAAAGAGAACCCTTTTTGGCTATCTCTTCTATCACCTTAAAGACGAAATAACCCCCTTTTCGTTCTTTAATTGGATATTTGTAAATACTGAAGCACATAATGAAAAGGAGCTAAAACAGATACTACTGCACGAGCATACTCACGCCCGTCAGTGGCACTCATTCGACATACTATTGGTAGAGATGCTTCGAATAGCATTTTGGTGGAACCCTATTGTATGGCTGATGAAGCGGGATATAGCCATCAACTTAGAGTACTTGGCAGATCAGGCAGTATTGAAAGAAGGGGTAGAAACCACCGAGTACCAATACCATTTATTACAATTGACTTATCATGAAACTGCAGTTCAGATAGTGAATAACTTTAATGTATCACAACTAAAACAGAGAATTATTATGATGAATAAAAATAAATCGCCCATGCGAAAGCTGGCAAAGTATTTGAGTGTGCTACCACTAGTGCTATTACTCATAACAGCAAATAGTATGTACGCCCAAGCAAATGAAGTGCAGGTGTCTTCAAAAGAAGTGGTGCCTCCTCCACCTCCACCGCCTCCTCCACACAAATTGGAGCAAGATAAACCCAGTTACAGAAGGAATTTAACAGCAATGGTTGAATTCATCAAAAAAGAGATGAAATATCCACAAATTGCAAAGGAGAATGGAATACAAGGGCAAGTATTAGCAAGTTTTATTATAGAAAAAGATGGCACTGTTAGCAACCCTAAAATTGTAAAAGGTGTAGATCCATCTTTAGACAAAGAAACCATCCGTATTATCAACGCAATGCCCAAGTGGGAGCCATTTACACAAGATGGAGAAACATCGAAAACAGAATACACCCTACCATTCAATTTTAAGTTAGATGGAAAAGAAACATCAGATGAGTATTCAATTATAGGATTCAAAATTGTAAATGCCGGAGAAAACAACGATACAAAAGTGATAGTTACAGATTCAAAAGAATATACTCCTTCAAAAACGCTAGCTGAAACACTTGGCGAAAACAGACCATTGATTATTCTAGATGGTATGAATGTTGGTAAAGACTTCGATATAAACACAATAGATCCAAATAATATTGAATCAATAAGTGTGGTGAAAAACGAATCTGCAACTTCGAAATACGGCGAAG
Organism: Bacteroidales bacterium; assembly: GCA_012840785.1. Taxonomy (GTDB): domain Bacteria; phylum Bacteroidota; class Bacteroidia; order Bacteroidales; family Dysgonomonadaceae; genus UBA2632. Next base: position 5,533 of record DUVZ01000153.1, on the reverse strand, counting down.
AAGGGAAAGATGGAGTGATTGAAATTACTACTAAGCCGGCTGTAGCTAAGGATGCCCTTATGGATGCTGCAAGAGAGAAATTAGGAGGAGAAATAGAAGAAGTTTTTCTTGTAGTAGAAGACCAACCAGAATTTCCAGGCGGTACGCAAGCAATGATGAAATATTTGGCAGACAACATCAAATATCCTAAAGAAGCGCATGAAAAAGGCATACAAGGACGTGTTATAGCCAATTTAGTTATTAATAAAGATGGGAGCATTTCGGATGTAGAGGTAATGCGTAGCGTACACCCTTTGCTAGATGCAGAGGCTGTTAGGGTAATAGCTGAAATGCCAAACTGGAAGCCTGGAATGCAAAGAGGGCAAGCCGTAAGAGTAAGGTTTACATTACCTATCGCATTTAGGTTGGAAGGAGATGTAGAGGCAACAGATGAAATATTTGTAGTAGTAGAACAACAACCTGAATTTCCTGGTGGACCAGAAGCTCTCTTGAAGTTTATAGGCGAAAATGTGAGATATCCTAAAGAAGCACAAGAAAAAGGAATTCAGGGACGAGTGATTGTTAACTTCGTAGTTAACAAAGATGGTAGTCTTTCTGATATGAAAGTGGTGCGTGGTCAAGATGCATCATTGGATGCCGAAGCCATCAGAATAATCTCAACTATGCCCAAATGGAAACCAGGAATGCAAAGAGGTGAGGCTGTAAATGTGAGGTTTACACTGCCTATTACATTTAGATTGGAAGGTGACAAGAACAGTGATGATATCAAAGAGTTGCAAAGCGATCCATCTATAGTTTCTAGAAGAGACCAGAAGACAGATAATAAGTTTTATGAGTTTATTTCGAAAAGAATAAAATACCCAGTAATTGCACAAGAAAACGGTATTGCTGGAGTAGTACGCGCTAGTTATGATGTGAATTCCAATGGTGAAGTATCAAATATAAAAATAACAAAAGCTGTAGACCCTTCATTGGATGGTGAACTAAAAAGAATTATACAACTCATGCCAAATGATATAGCTTTAATGAGATCAGATGGAAAGGCTGCATCAAACGTTGCTATTTCAGCAAACTTCGTATTTGAAGATACTAAAATGCAAGAGGTTAGATCTGAAGAAAGTGATTTTATTGTAATGGGATATCGCAATCTAACAAAATAAATACGGTATATAAATCTGATAGTAAACTCCTTAGAGAAAGCTATTTCTTTAAGGAGTTTATTTATATTTGTAAATGAAATGTAGAAAACAACTGATAATAATGATACTACATTGAGAGAGCAAACAACATAGTTCGCATTAATTGAGTAATATATAACGAAAATGTGTATTTTTACACAGTAAATAATAAAATCTATATTGAATATGAAAACCAAAACATTTTTAACTTTATTAGTAGGACTTATGGTACTCTCTTGTACACAAAAGCAAGAAAAGCTTGTGTATCCTAAAACAGAAAAAATAGTTGTAACCGATATCTTTTTCGGTACAGAAGTAGATGATCCATATCGTTGGCTTGAAGATGACAGAAGTGCTGAAACAGAGGCATGGGTAAAAGAGCAAAACAAAGTTAGCTTTGCATATCTTAATCAAATATCTTATAGAGATGAGTTGAAAGATGAACTAACCGAAATTTGGAATTACGAGAAACTATCTGCTCCATTTAAAGAGGGAGCATATACTTATTATTACAAAAATGATGGTTTGCAAAACCAATATGTACTATATCGTAAGAAAGGCGATGATGGAGAGGAAGAGCTATTCTTAGACCCCAATACATTCTCTGAAGATGGCACAACTTCTCTTGGACAAGTAAGCTTCTCTAAGGATGGAAGCATCGTTGCTTATGCTATCTCGGAAGGTGGAAGCGATTGGAGAAAAATTATTATTATAGATGCAGAAACTAAAGAGGTTTTAGAAGACACTTTAGTAGACATTAAATTTAGTGGTATCTCTTGGATAGGCAATGATGGGTTCTACTACTCTAGCTATGACAAGCCTGAAGGAAGTGAACTTTCTGCAAAAACAGAGGAGCATAAATTATATTATCACAAATTGGGAACTCCACAAAAAGAGGATAAAGTGGTTTTTGGTGAGAAAGAGAAATACCGCTATATAGGTGGCAGTGTAACGGAAGATGACAGGTATTTGATTATCTCTGGATCAATATCAACATCAGGTAACAGACTGTTTCTTAAAGACTTGACAAAATCAAATAGTGAAATAACAACTATTGACGACAACATTAACACAGATACATATGTTGCTGACAACCAAGGCAGTAAGCTATTTATAGTTACCAACTACAACGCTCCAAACCAGCGCATGGTAACAGCCGATGTTTCTAATCCAGCACCAGAAAATTGGAAAGATTTGATTGCTGAAACTGAAAACGTAGTGAATTTCTCTACAGGATCGGAATACATATTTGCAACCTATATGATTGATGCTGTATCGAAAGTACATCAATATGACTATGATGGACAATTTGTAAGGGAAATAGAGCTACCTGGAGTAGGTAGTGCAGGTGGTTTTGGTGGTAAACATGATGACACAGAACTCTACTTCTCATTTACCAATTATAGCACTCCTGGAACAATCTACAAGTTGAATCCAAAAGAGGGAGACTATAAAGTATATTGGGCACCAGAGATGGAATACAATGCTGATAGTTTTGAAAGTAAACAAGTTTTCTATACATCAAAAGATGGAACAAAAGTACCCATGGTTATCACCTATAAGAAAGGTATAGAGCTTAATGGCAAAAACCCAACTATGCTATATGGTTATGGTGGTTTCAACAGTAGTTTAACTCCTTCTTTTAGTGTTGCAAATGCTGTATGGATGAATAATGGAGGTGTTTATGCTGTAGCAAACCTTCGTGGTGGAGGTGAGTATGGTAAAGCTTGGCACGATGCTGGTACAAAATTACAGAAACAAAATGTGTTTGATGATTTTATAGCGGCTGCTGAATACCTAATTGATGAAAACTATACCTCTTCAGACTATTTAGCTATCAGAGGTGGCTCTAACGGAGGCTTGCTTGTAGGTGCTGTGATGACGCAACGCCCTGAATTGATGAAAGTTGCCATTCCTCAAGTAGGAGTGTTAGATATGTTACGCTATCACACATTTACTGCTGGAGCAGGTTGGGCATACGATTATGGAACTGCAGAAGATAGCGAGGAGATGTTTAAATATCTACTCGGATATTCTCCTGTACACAATGTGAAAGCTGGTGTAGCGTATCCTGCAACCATAATATTGACTGGAGATCACGACGATAGAGTTGTGCCAGCACATAGCTTTAAATTTGCAGCAGAATTGCAAGATAAACAAGCCAGTGCAAACCCTGTATTGATTCGTATTGAAACCAATGCAGGTCACGGTGCAGGAACGCCAGTGAGCAAAACTATTGAGCAGTATGCAGATATGTATGGCTTTACATTTTGGAATATGGGCATTAAAGAACTGCCTAAGAAATAGCGATAAGCGCATTTAATAACATGAAGAAAGAGATTCTACTTTGTAGGGTCTCTTTTTTTATTGAACGAATCGCTATTAAAAAGAGGCTTTTCACTAGTAACTTTCTTATAAATGAGGATTTTCTAACACATCTACCATGGAAAATATGGTTTAAACGACTAAAATCACTTCTACCATGTACAATTGGGCAATCAAGAGTTGAAAATTGAATTCCCCGCGGGGAAAATGTTTTAAACTGCAATAATTGTTCGTTTTTTGAAACATTTGACAAAAACAGACTATAACTGATGAAAATATTGCCGTGGAATAGAAAAAAAGAGAGACAAAAAATAAATTTTCGACTGTAAATATAATTTCCTCTAAATAAAGTGTTGAAAAACGAAGAGCAGAATGAAAATTGAAGCGTAAATGATGGAAAAATAATGGAAATTCGATTTTATGGCTTACAAACATCAAATCTACCGTGGTGATTTGAATTTTCAAGAGTTGAAAACTCAATTCTCCATGGGGAATGGGTTTACAAATAAAATAAAACAACCCTCTCCCCCACTCTACTAATATTTACGCTCTTTCAAGTATTGTATAACTGCAAGAAAAGACTGTTGCATATCGCTTGGTATCAATGCAATATCAGTAACAATGTTTTTAGCTTTTTCGATTGTATTATCTAGTGCAGCATAGGTGTAGTCTATTCCACCATTCTCTTTTGCAAAATTGATAAGATAATCTACATTTTCGTCACTAAAGTCTTTGTTTTCTACAATAGACATGGCTCGCTGGTGTTCTTTATCGCTAGTATTTTTGAATGCATGCAAGAGTGGCAAAGTTATTTTACCCTCTCTAATGTCATTGCCAGTTGGCTTGCCTACATTATCGTTGAAGTAGTCAAATATATCGTCACGCAATTGTACCCCAATACCTATAAGCTCGCCTAGTTGAGCAAATTTTTCAACTACATCTTTATCCGCACCCACTGTAATAGCCCCTATTCTCATACAATCGCTTAGTAGCGAAGCTGTTTTTTTACGAATAACATTGTAATACTCCTCTTCATCAATAATAATTTCATCAGCCAGAATAAGTTGCATTAGTTCTCCCTCAGAGAGGTTTTTGCCCAGCTTTGCTATAGTAGCTACAATTTCTAAATCATTGGTAAGCACACTTTGAGTAAGAGCAGATGAAAGAAAAAAGTCGCCGCAAAGTACGGTTTTTCTATTATCGTAGATAGAATTTAGCGAGGGTTGACCTCTTCGCATATCAGCATCGTCTACCACATCGTCATGAATAAGTGCTGCTGTATGTAAAAGTTCAATAGTTACCGCTGCATGATAGGTACTATCATTCACTTCACCCAATGCCTTTGCTGTGAGCAACATAAGGATAGGACGTATTTTTTTACCATCAGCCTTATACATATGCTCAATCATCTCCTGAAGTTGAGTATTCTCACTTCTAATTGAGCTATACAACAAGTCGAATTTCTTCAACTCTTCGGTAATTGTGGCAACTGCAAGGTTCTTGTAATCCATGAATGTTATAAATTAAGTACAAATTTATGAATAAATCGTCTGATAGCAACATTTATTTGTAACTTTACATTCTATTAAGTATTCTAGTAAGTGTTTTTGTTCATTACTCTTACTTGATAAAACCACGTAAACAAAACAACAATATTTTTGTTCTAATATAATTATGAGAAAAAAACTTTTCCTCCTCGATGCTTATGCACTCATCTATCGTTCTTATTATGCATTCATTAGAAACCCTAGAATAAACTCGAAGAACTTTAACACATCTGCCATTTTTGGCTTTGTAAATACTCTTGAAGAGGTTCTTCGAAAAGAAGACCCCTCGCATATTGCTGTGGTATTTGATCCTCCTGGACCTACTTTCAGACACGAGGAATATAAGGAATATAAAGCACAACGCGAAAAAACTCCTGAAGATATCAAACTGGCTATCCCCATTATTAAGGATATAATAGAGGCCTACAATATAGATATCTTGGAAGTCGATGGATATGAGGCAGATGATGTGGTGGGTACTAT
>DUVZ01000152.1 GCA_012840785.1 Bacteroidales bacterium | reverse complement strand
TACATCGCGCGCTTTTCTCGAAGCTGTGAGAAGGGCATACGATGCTTATACCGAAAGTGAAAACTACACCAGTACGGGTGCTACAATTATGACAGATGGTGCAGCTGATGGTGAGGTGAGCAACAAAGAGGTGGCAGATGAAGAGGTAACAGAAATAAAAGAGAAGTAAAGGTATGACTAAGAATTTAAAAATATTATTCAACGGAATTATTAAGGATAATCCTGTTTTTGTACTGCTGTTGGGTATGTGTCCAACGCTTGCAACTACTAGTTCGGGTATTAATGGAATGAGTATGGGACTGGCAACAATGTTTGTGTTGATATGCTCTAACATAGTTATTTCATTGTTGAAAAACCTGATTCCCGACTTGGTTCGTATTCCCGCGTTTATTGTGGTGATTGCAACTTTTGTAACCATAGTGGAGATGATAATGAATGCATACCTGCCAGCTTTGGCTGATAGTTTGGGTATTTTTATTCCTCTTATTGTTGTAAACTGTATTGTGCTGGGTAGAGCCGAGGCTTTTGCTGCTAAAAACAATGTGCTCTCTTCTCTTTTTGATGGATTGGGTATTGGACTCGGATTTACATTGGCGCTTACTGTGCTTGGACTTGTTCGAGAGTTTTTGGGTACAGGCAAAATGTTCGATTTCTCTATCTTCCCCGAAGATTTTGGAATGACGCTGTTTGTGCTTGCTCCGGGTGCTTTTATAGCATTGGGCTATTTGGTTGCTGTGTTTAATAAATTGCAACGTAAATCATAGATAGAGTGCTGTGCGTCAATCGATGATTGACTGCAGGGGTGCAATATAAATTAAAGATATAAAAACGAATTAGATAAATATATTTATGGAATACATTGGAATTATTATAGTTGCTATTTTCGTAAACAACGTAGTTTTATCGCAGTTTTTGGGGATATGTCCATTTTTGGGGGTGTCGAAAAAAGTGGATACTGCCATTGGTATGGGGGCAGCTGTTACTTTTGTGCTAACTATTGCTACTATTTTTACCTTTTTATTGCAAAAAGGTATATTAGAGCCTTTTGGATTGGAGTATCTGCAAACAATTACATTTATTCTAGTAATTGCTTCGCTAGTGCAGATGGTAGAGATTGTTATTAAAAAGGTTTCGCCTCCGCTTTACCAGGCGTTGGGGGTATTTTTGCCGCTTATTACTACCAACTGTGTTATATTGGGGGTAGCTATTTTGGTAATTCAAAAGGAGTTTACGCTGGTATCGTCGATAGTGTATGCTGTGGCTACTGCTATTGGCTATGCGTTGGCATTAATTATATTCTCTACTATAAGAGAGCAGTTGGCTCTAACAAAAGTGCCAAAAGCAATGCAGGGAGTGCCCATTGCGCTTATTACGGCGGGTATTTTGGCTATGGCTTTTATGGGCTTTTCGGGTATCGACCAAGTGTTTTAACTAAGAGAGTCAACCTTTTAAAAGATATTTCTCTTGTGTAATATGCAAGATATTAAATAAAATGTTTTATCTTTGCACCCTTAATTATAGAGGGGAGGTTATAGAAACATTCGAGAAATACTGTAAAACGACATATAAAAAAGACTCGATGACTGCGCCAGGCAACTGATGCAGTATGAAGGTATGCCAAAACAGTAGGGCATGTTTTCGATATAATTTATACATTTAGAATTTTAAAATAAAACAAGAAATAAAATTAAATATGATAATTGTACCTGTAAAAGAGGGCGAAAATATAGAAAGAGCTCTCAAAAGATTTAAAAGAAAGTTTGAAAGAACTGGTGTTGTGAAAGAGTTGCGCAACCGTAAAGCATTTATTAAGCCATCGGTAGAAAGACGCAAGAAAAGACAACATGCAGTATACGTACAACAAATGCAAGATAACGAAGAATAAATTGCATTTATAAAATATTTTTTCTTATCTTCGTAGTCAAGATAATTGACTTATGATGAAGGAAAAATTTATTAAATATCTCCGTTATGAAAAGAATTGCTCTTCTCATACGGAGATTTCTTATTTTAAAGACCTTAGTCAATTTGAAAAATTTGTAACTGATCAGGTGGGCAAATACGATGCTTTGACTGTAGATTCAGACCAGGTGCGTATGTGGATTGTAGATCTTATGGAGAAGGGCAATAAGCCAAGCACTGTGAATAGGAAATTGAGTGCCATAAAATCTTTTTATAGGTATTTGCGCAAAAAGGAGATTTTGGAGGTTAGTCCAGCAGAGTATATACAGGGACCGAAGATGGAGCAGCGGCTGCCATCGTTTGTGCAACACTCCGACATGTTGAAGGTATTGCGAGCAGATTCGTTTACGGATGATTTTGAGGGGTGTCGAAATCTATTTATTATAGAGCTGCTGTATCTGACCGGAATGCGCACAGAGGAGTTGGTTTTTCTAAAAAATAGCGATGTAGATCTCACCTCAAATATGTTGCATATACATGGTAAAGGCAACAAGGATAGGATGATACCTATAAGCGAAAAAACAAACCTGCTTTTTGTTGATTATATAGCTAAAAGAGATGCCGAAATAGAGAACAGAACACCCTACTTGTTTGTTAGAAAGAACGGAAAGCAACTCTATCATGGAATGGTGTATGCTATAGTAAATAAGCATCTATCTGAAGTGAAAACGCTCTCAATGAAAAGTCCTCATGTTTTAAGGCATTCGTTTGCAACTTCGATGTTGAACAATGGGGCGGAGATAAACTCGGTTAAAAACCTGTTGGGTCACGCCAGTTTGTCGTCAACACAGATTTATACACACGTAACTTTCAAGGAACTTAAAAAAGTATATAACAACGCTCATCCAAGAGCATAAATTTTAAGGAGGAAAAATATGGAATTAAGAATTCAATCAGTTAACTTTGAAGCCTCGGAGCAATTAAAAGAATTTGCTACTAAAAAAGTAAACAAATTGCTAAGGTATACGGACGATATTATTCAATCAGAAATGATAATGAAGCTTGTCAGACCAGAAGCGCCAAATAATAAAGAGGTTTCTATTAAATTAAATATAAAACACGCAGAAAGTTTTGCAAGTAAAAAGGCAGATACTTTTGAAGAGGCAGTTGATTTGTGTGTAGAAGCCCTAGAAAAGCAAATAATGCGCGTAAAAGAGAAGAAAAACAATTAAAAAGTAAAAAAGAGTGCGTTTTTCTTTGGTAATGAATAAAAAATATCTACCTTTGCGACCGTTTCTTTGATATATGATAAAAGACGATCGAGAATCGTAAAGTTAGATATGCCTCTTTAGCTCAGTGATAGAGCAACTCACTTGTAATGAGTAGGTCGTTGGTTTGAATCCGACAAGAGGCTCAAAAGAATTTGAAATAGCTAGGAAAGAGATTTCAAATAAATAAATAAAGGAACAGGTTTTTTAAAAGGGCAGTTACCAGAGTGGACAAATGGAGCTGACTGTAACTCAGCTGGCGTAGCCTTCGGTGGTTCGAATCCATCACTGCCCACTTAAAAACCAACATCCAATTTACAATTGCTATTCAATTATTATAGGGTAGAAAAGAGTATTTTAGGATTATTGCGGAAGTAGCTCAGTTGATAGAGCATTAGCCTTCCAAGCTGAGGGTCGCGGGTTTGAGTCCCGTCTTCCGCTCTTTTTAAAGAGAGCAAATGATAAGAATTAATGGTTTTGCTATTTCCTGACAAGCAGGAAACCCCAACTATCGCTCTTCAATGCCAATGTAGCTCAGCGGTAGAGCACTTCCTTGGTAAGGAAGAGGTCACGGGTTCAATTCCC
>DUVZ01000151.1 GCA_012840785.1 Bacteroidales bacterium | reverse complement strand
AGTATTGGGTTGGGTTTATATTTCTTATCGCCATAGTCGTTAAACATTGCTTCCATAAGAGAAACAAGTCTCTCAATACCTACAATATCTGCTAAGCGAAAAATTCCGAAACGTTGTCCATAAATAACAGTAAAAGTTCTATCGATATCCTCGATAGTAGAAACACTCTCTAGCAAAATCTCGCATGCCTCGTTTAGCATAGCTGTAACTAACCTAAGACTTGCGTTACCGTTACTTTCATTTATTTTATGTGGAGTATAATTGATAAGTTTTGCAAAAAGCATCACCCTATCATTAACCTCTTGCGATGTGTACATTCCGCTTACAATCTCAAGTACATTTGCACCTGAGTGAGAAACTGGAAAGTAAAGACTTACACAGCGTTCTTTGTGCTCAAGCTCTGTAGCCAACTCACTTATAATTACTGTTGAACCATTGGTTGCAATAATTGCATCGGGCTCTAAAACCTCTTCGAGTTTCTTGAAGATATTTTTTCTCAACTGTGTGCTTCGTTTACCTTTTTCGGAATAGCGACTACACTCAACAACAAAATCGCAACCTTTAAAATCGTCGTATGACAACGTTGGTTTTATGCGATTCATTATGCCCCTTTTCTCTGCTTGAGTAAGGCCCCAGTTTTCAACCTTAGTTGTCAGCCCATCGTTGAGCTTACCCATTACATAATCTATACGCTCTTCAGACTCTTCCATGAAAACTACGTCAAGTCCGGCTGAAGCAGTCAGATTTACAATATTTCGACCTTCTTTTCCACATCCTACTACACCAATCTTCGAAAACAACGATCGTTTAGTATCCTGAGCTGTCAAACTTAGTCCAAACTGCTCAAGTGGTTCTTTAATTAACTCACCCATATGTTTGATTTATTTATTCTTTTTATTTTCTATTGCTTGGTTGGCAGTTACTGCAACCATCCTGTAAATATCTTCAACAGAACAACCACGCGACAAGTCATTTACTGGCGCAGCCATTCCTTGTAATATTGGACCTATAGCTTCAGCATTACCCAATCGTTGCACCAATTTGTAAGCAATATTTCCAGCTTCTAAAGATGGAAAAACCAATACATTGGTTTTACCTTCCAATACACTTCCTGGAGCTTTTGAGTTGCTTACCGATGGTACAATTGCAGCATCTGCTTGTAGCTCACCATCAATCAGCAAGTTAGCATCAATCTCTTTTGCTATTTTTGTTGCCTCAACAACTTTGTCTACCATTTCGTTCTGTGCACTACCTTTGGTTGAGAAACTCAACATAGCCACTCGTGGCTCATCTTTCATCAATGCACTCCACGTTTGAGCAGACGATACCGCTATTTGAGCCAACTCATCGGCCTTTGGATTAGGCAGTACAGCACAATCTGCAAAAAGTAGCACCCCATCTTCACCCAATTCTGGCAATTGAGTAAACATCAAGAATGCGCCCGATACAACTCTTATACCAGGCTGTGTTTTAATTATTTGCAATGCAGGGCGCAACACATTTCCTGTTGTATTTTCTGCACCTGCTATTTCGCCATCAGCATCGCCATTCTTTATCATTAAGCACGATAAATACAATGGATCTTCTACAAGTTTTTCAGCTTTTTCGGCTGTCATTCCTTTGTGCTTTCTCAACTCGATAAGTAAATCTATATACTTGTCTCTTTTGTCATGCTCAGTTGGGTCTACAATAGTTGCTTTAGCAATATTGGTTAGATTCAAAGATTTAGCTTTCTCTTTTATCTCAATAGCATTACCAATCAGCACAATTTCTGCTACACCATCTCCTATCAAAGAGTTGGCAGCGGTTAATGTACGCTCTTCCATGCTTTCAGGAAGTACAATACGCTGTTTATCACCCTTAGCACGAGCAATAATTTTGTCTATTAATTTCATAAGAATTTATTTTGATGTTTTTTGTATTAGCAGCTAATAATATAAGAATTAATTGCTCTAAACAATTCGATTCACACAAAAATAGCAAAAATAAAGCAGTTGCCATTTATTATAGCATAACAAAAATATATTTTAATGAAATAAATATGCTTTGACCATTATTATTATCACTTTACAGCATTAATAAAAAACAACTACGGCTATACCTTCATGCAACCACCTTAATAACTGTAACCCTTAGTGTGGATTTAGTTACAATTTCTAAGCAAGAACCACCTTTATGAGTCTGAAGTCAAATCCGACGTGTAGAATTTCTCAATCAAGAGATGAAACTCAGATCTACCATGGTGAATTTGGCAATCAAGGCATAGTGCTCAAATCTACAGTGGAAGATGCGGCGATCAACAGATAAAACTCAAATCTACCATGGAAGATGCGGCAATCAAGAGACAAAACTCTAATCTACCGTGGTGGATTTGGTGAACAAGACATAAAGTTCTAATCTACTGTGTAGGATTTGGTGATCAGGAGACAAAACTTGAATCTACCATGGTGAATTTGACAAACAAGAGACAAAAATCAAATCTACCGAGGTAGATTCGACAATCAATGGATAAAAGTCAAATCCTACAAGGAAAAAGAAATTTAGGGTTCATAATGACACATTTACAAGCAATTACAAGAAGTATCATAATTTTCAACCTGAAAAGAGTTGGTATTTCCAGCAAAAAACAGTATATTTGTTATTGTTAAAATGAGGTGGTGTTTTTTTACCTGTATTTTTGCTAGACGCAACTCGATGTAGAGCCCAATCTAGCAAGCTATTCAAATCTTCACACCACCCACCAAGTTCTCACCTAAATAAATAAAGAAAAGACTATGACCAAAGAGATGAAGTATCGTGCCTATACGTTACACAATTATAAAGAACTACCGCAAATAAAATATTTATCTCCACAAGATATTGAAGCAATTGAAGTTGTTGGAAGAGTGTTGCCATTTAAAGCAAACAACTATGTTGTGGAGCAGTTGATTGATTGGAACAACATACCCAACGACCCAATATTCACCCTCACCTTCCCTCGTAAAGAGATGCTATCGGAGGAGCATTACAATCAAGTGTTAAACATGCTTGACAGCGACCCCAACGACCCTGCTTATAAAGAGACAATAGACACAATACGCCGAACGCTTAACCCCAACCCTGCTGGCCAAGAGCACAACATACCTACCCTTGAAGGGGAAAGTTTGGATGGCATGCAACACAAATATAGAGAGACAGTTCTCTTCTTTCCAAGCCAAGGACAAACTTGTCATGCCTATTGTACCTTCTGTTTTAGATGGCCACAATTTTCGGGTATGAGCGATTTGAAGTTTGCAATGAAAGAGGCAGATTTACTGCACGAATACTTGCGCCAACACAAAGAGGTAACAGATGTGCTATTCACTGGAGGCGACCCACTGACAACCACTAGTAGAATATTATCAACCTATATCGAGCCACTGCTCACCAAAGAGTTTGATCACATTCGCAACATTAGAATAGGCTCTAAAGCCCTATCCTATTGGCCCTATCGTTTCCTTACCGATAATGATGCCGACAACCTAATTGAGCTTTTTACAAAAGTGAGACAAGCAGGTAAAAACCTTGCATTTCAAGCACATTTCAACCATCCAACCGAACTATCAACCGACGTTGTGAAAGAGGCTATTGAACGCATCAAAAGCACTGGTGCACAAATACGTACACAGTCGCCACTACTAGACAAAATAAACAACAGCCCCGAAATATGGGCAGAGATGTGGCAAAAGCAAGTTGACCTTGGTTGCATTCCTTACTATATGTTTATTGCACGTGACACTGGCTCTAAAGCATTTTTTGAAGTGCCACTTGTTGATGCCTGGAAATTATTTAGCAAAGCATACTCTAGCGTTAGTGGTATATGCCGCACAGTAAGAGGACCCAGCATGAGTGCCTATCCTGGCAAAGTAGCAGTAAGAGGTGTGAGAGAAATAAAAGGAGAGAAAATGTTTATCCTCAACTTCCTACAGTGTCGCAACCCCGATCTTGTGGGCATACCATTCTTTGCAAAGTTTGATGCAGAAGCCACTTGGCTTGATCAACTGAAACCTGCATTTGGCGAGGAGAAGTTTTTCTACGAAAAAGATAATCTTCTAGGCGAAGGAACCGATAATAAAGAGATATGGGGATTGGCATAGAATAGCAATGTAAATATTTAATTAAGCACTCCATGCAAGCTACAAAAATGCTTGTTGGAGTGCTTTTTTTATTGGTGTAGCAACATTCTTCAAAACTTGATATTTTATAGATTCTGCACTAAATTTGAAATAAATTGTTAACTTTGAGTTTTCAACTTAATAAGAGTAATAATTCATTGAACAATGTCAAATAGGTATTCAACTCTGTATTAACACAAAGAATTTGACAATTAAAAACTCGCTTATATGACGGAAAATAAAAAGAAACTCTCATCAATTCTTAAAACGATTGCACAAGATCGTGACAGAACAAATATTCTGCGCAATGGAGAACAAAAACTAATAGCTCATTTAGTTCAAAGAGTGCCCAGCTGGCTCACATCCGATGGACTTTCCTATATTGGCCTATTTGGGAATTTGTTTGTTGCTGTGTGTCTTGCACTAGCAGGTTTTCTTGGTCAACCCATATATCTACTTATAAGTTTACCAGGATTTATTATCAATTGGTATGGTGACTCACTTGACGGTCGACTAGCCTACTATCGTAAAATTCCGCGCAAGTGGTATGGCTTTAGCCTTGATATAACAATCGACTGGATAGGACTTGCAATGATTGGGTTAGGATTTTTGCTATATGCCGAAGATCATTGGAAATGGCTTGGTTACGTATTTGTTGTGCTTTATGGATGGGAAATGGTAACTGCACAGCTAAGATATAAGGTAACTGGCAAGTACTCAATCGACTCGGGCATTTTTGGTCCGACAGAGTTGCGTATCATATTAATGGCAATCATTACAGCTGAATATTTCTTCAAAGGCTCTATCTACTACTTAGTTATAGCAGCGTGTGCTATTCTTATAATTACCAATCTTACGGATGCTAGAAATCTATTGAAAGCTGCAGACGAAAGAGATGAAAAAGAGAAAGCTGCAAAAAGAGAAGAAGAGGAGAATAAAAAACTTCACACTTTGAAAACCAAAAAGAAATAAACTACCAATCATTAGTAGAAAAAGTATATATAAGAAAAGACCACCTAGTAAATAGGCGGTCTTTTTTATGTTTAGCAATACATATATCTTATTCATTTACAAGCGAGTTGCTGTTTTGTTGCATCACTCTATTTCTTTATCATCTTCTGCAAAAAGATATTGCTCGGCATTGTTATTTTCCTGTCATCTTTTGTTTTTATAGTAACAAAAAAAATACCGATATCATTTAAAACCCCTTCTATTTCGTAGTCTTTTTCCATTATAGTTAAAGAGTCGCCTATTCTAATAGGGTGACTAAAAAATATAATTAATGTAGAGGTAATGTTTGATATAAGCGACCATTGTGCAAAAAAAGCAACCCCCAAAATTGTTAATGT
>DUVZ01000150.1 GCA_012840785.1 Bacteroidales bacterium | reverse complement strand
TAACTGGTATGTATTTGTTAAGAATGCTATCTTTGAACGCTGAGTTCTCGCAATCTTTCATAAATTGATCAACTAAAGGAGCTGTTTTAATTGCTTTGCCACTATTTATTAAGAAAATAGCATCTTCCGATGTTAATTCGTAACGAGGTATATCAATAGGGCGTATAATATAATTCTCTTTTATAAGTAGGGGATGTTGTAAGTAGCAAATAAGTGGATCGATGCCCGAACTTGTGCCATGAAACCAAGATTCTAGAATAGCTAAATCGCTCTTCAGTTGTGGTATGTCTGTCTTTGATGTTGATGAGCGAGAAGATGCTTGTCCATTTTTTGCATATCTGTGGTAGAGTGCTGCAACCAAGGCTCCACTGCTCCCTAAACCATACCCTTCTGGAATGGAAGATTCAAAATACAATCCATCGCCTATCTCTTTTTCAAGTAGCTTATGATTGAATTTACTGGGCAGTCCATTTTTCTTTGCAATAGGCTCAATGTATTGCTCATAATACTCGCGTAGTTGTTGGTTGCTGTTTCTTGCAAAATCTAAATCGGTATAATGATTCTTGTTGATGAATCTGAGCGATCCATTGAAATGGCTGTATGGAATAGTTAATGCCATGGAGTTGCAAATTATGCTGTACTCTCCAAAAAGCATTATTTTTGAATCAAAAGAATTGTTGTGGTTCTGTTTGTTTATTGACATATAATATAATCATAATCTCCATTTATGTTTGAATGGAGCGTTTTTAAGATAAAATAAATTATTACTTTGTTAACGCTTGTTTGTTATCTATCTTATATCGATAGTTAACCCTTCAGCCTTTTTAATGTTCAATTTTAACTGCTTTTTTTGGTCCACTACCAAGTTGATCGAAAATTATTTTCTGTTCGTAACAGAGAGGTCTAATTCTCTCTTCTATCCAAGGCAATATGTTTTTCTCTTCATATTTAGGATAAAGCAGATGAACATTTGGACCCGCATCCATACTAAACCCAACGGGTAGTTGCAAATCGAGAAAAGCTTTTCTAACCTCTTCAATTACTTTTAAACTATTGGCATGAAGCAGTGTGTATCCTGGGTTTGAACTCATCATAAGTGCATGCAGCGACAGGGCTTCATGTTCAGCAATATCAAAAAACTGATTCCAGTCACCTGTTTTTAATACTTCTAGTAGCTGTTGTGTGTTATCGTTAGCCTGTTTGATGCGTGCCTCACCAAACGGGTGATTGTTCATAAGTGCATGTCCTTGGCTGCTGCTCACTTTTTTACTTTCAGGTTCTATTATAAGTATAGCGTTAGCTATTTGCATGAAGTTAGGGTGAATATCTTTAAGCTCTATAGCATAATTATCACTGCTTTCATTTATTAAAGGGGTCTTGCCCCAAATTGTCCAACCTCCATATAGCGAGCGTGCTGCACTTCCTGACCCCATGCGTGCCAATTCTGATACAGATTGCATATCTAACTTGTAATCTACCTTATTGTATACCTTTTGTTGAATTTCTTCTAAGCAAAGAGCCAGCGCACTCATGCTACTTGCCGATGAAGCAATCCCAGATGAGTGAGGGAAAGTGTTTGAACTCTCAATTGTAAGGTGGTGTGTGGCAATAAAAGGAAGAGAAGCAGATGCTAGTTGGAGTAAGTTGCCAATTTTAGCATTAAATGTATCTTTCTTGTTGCCATCTAACAAAAAAGTAAAACCTGCTTTTTTTGAGTGCGAAGCAGTGACACGAGTTGTAGTAACTGCGTTCTTTAATGAAAAGCTAATGCTCGGGTTTAGTGGTTTTTGGATCTCTTTCTTTCCCCAATATTTTACTATTGCCAAATTTGAAGGACTTTGCCATTCTGCTCTATATATTTTAGTTTTACATTTAATCATTCTTGTATTCTATATTTCTTGTTATAGTTTAATACTTATATATTAAACAAACAGTGTGGATAACTTATGGTTCACTTTATATTTGAACTAATCTTAAAGAGCTTTAGTGATGCCTACTATTTCAATTAGAGCTATAAGGCTATCAACTAGTTTTTATAACATTTTATGTGTTTAAAATGAGCTTGTTACATCTACTCGCTAGTATCTTTGCTCACAATTACCTCTTCTAAAGGCATAACAACTAAATAGCCTTTTGATTCGAACCATTTTTTATTGGTCTTAAATTCTTCTTCTGAAAGGAACAGTGCAAAGTCACCT
The DNA here is from genome assembly GCA_012840785.1 of Bacteroidales bacterium. Lineage (GTDB taxonomy): Bacteria > Bacteroidota > Bacteroidia > Bacteroidales > Dysgonomonadaceae > UBA2632. The sequence goes on along the minus strand of DUVZ01000150.1, from coordinate 19,020 downwards.
CCCCACGCCCCTAAAGATTTTATTGCGCCATTGAAATCTGAGAATAGTTGCTCCTGAATAGGAGTGAGACCTGTAGCTTTTGCGATAATTGCTTCATGTTGTTGCATAAGACTTATAAATGCATTTATATCTTTAGTTGTAGTGAACTTTTGAGATATCTTTGATATTTTTTCAACTAACTTCTTGTGTGATAAGGCAGCAGCTAAAAAAGACTTTACTTGCGTTGAAGAGTTTTGTTTTTTGTTGAGATACACAATTCCCATCTGTTTAATGAATGGAGGATTGAAATGTGTAGGCATTATTTGCGGAGCTCTATTTGCTGTGCGTTGATAAAAAATAGGGCTATTAGCGCCAGCGCAAGCAATATCGTAGCCCGACCCCCCTATAGTTTGATCCATTAGTTTGTAAGGATCTATACCCAACCATTGTTCCAATAGATGTAGTAGGGTAGAGCTGCTACCCCAACCCCAACTAGGATCAAACTCTAGCACGGTAGTTACTGAACTGTTTGTGAGTTGTGATTGAATGGATGGATTTTGCTCTACCGACTTTTGCAGCATTCGTTGTAATGCCTCAGCCTTTTCATGGTCGGTAGATTTCAAGAGATTTAAGTTGTTATCATACTTAGCCTCAAACCATAATCCATTAAGAGTTTCAGCGCGCCATTGAAGTCCTGACTCACTACTTGTTTCTACTGAAAGAGTTTGTCCTTGGTTTAAGGGAATGGCCAATGCTTTAGCTCCTTTAAGAACTAAGTACTCACCAGCTATTAATAGTTTGCCATGGGCATGATATCTCTTCATAATATACATTGTGTTTTTAGTCCCTATCAAGAAGAAGTGGGAGTATTTATCGTTTTAAAAACTCTCTCACTTTTTGTGTACTAATGGTTGTGTTTGCAAAATAAATTTCCGCTCTACTTCTCTCTTCAGGAGATGCATCAAAGCTTGTGAGTATATTGGATAGGTGCAGTTTCATGTGTCCTTTTTGGATGCCAGTAGTAACTAACGAGGCTACTGCTCCGAAATTGTTGGCCAATCCTGCTGCTGAAGTTATACTCATCAACTCTTCAGCCGATGGGTTTTGCAATATCTCCATCGATAATGCAGCCAATGGATGTAATCGCGTTAATCCACCCACAGTGCCCACAGCCAGTGGAATTGTTAGAGAAAGAGAGAAAACTCCATCATCTGTTATGTTGCATCGCGACAATGCACGATACTGACCATCACGCGATGCGAAAGAGTGACCTGACGCCTCTACAGCTCTAAAATCGTTTCCTGTAGCCAATACTACTGCATCTACTCCATTGTAAATTCCTTTGTTGTGTGTTACTGCACGGTGTGTATTGTGATAGGCAATATCCATTGCCAACTTAAATCGCTGTGCAAACTCTTGGGGTGTTAGTCCTGCAGCGTAAGGTGCTAGTTGTTCTACTTTGCAACTAACTTCGCAGGTTACTAAACAGTCTGGGGTGTAGTTAGAGAGAATAGCCATAATGATTTCTGCAGCAGGTAGGTTTTGCTTTTCAAAGTAACCACTTAGAGGCTCCTTCATAGCTTCTAAGCAAGTATTGATAAAGTTTGCACCCATGCTGTCAGCTGTCTTGAATGACACTTGCATCTGCCAAATATTCGCCAATTCGGGTTGAGGTGTAAACTTAAAAGAAATGATTCCACCTTCTCTTTGCTCCATGCTTCGTGTAATCTTCTTTACGGATGATCTTAAATCTGATTCAAGTGAATGAATGTGTTTTTTTAGTATATTGCTATCACCTTCCCATTGAAACCAAATATGACCAATCTTCAAAGAGTCATGAACAGTTGTTTTAAATCCCCCATGGTTTGCCCAAAATGTTGCAGCTCTTGAAGCTGCAGCAACTACCGAACTCTCTTCAATAACCATTGGAAGCACATACATTTCCCCATCGATAAGAAAGTTAGGCGCTACTCCATAAGGAAGATAGAAGTTGCTTAATGTGTTTTCCGAAAAATCGTCAAAAATAGCTTGATCCTCTATATGGCGATAATGATTTGTTGTTTTAGCCAAGTCACCTGCCAGCGGAAAGTTATTTTGAATATAGGCTATTTTCTCTTCTCTACTTAGTTTTGAAAAACCTCTTATAATATCCATTAAATGTGTTTGATTAAATTTTTGTTCTATTTTGCACATTTTAAGCACATTACCTAAGTTTACTTTAATTGATTTAGGCGTATATTTAGTTTAAAAGTGCTCTATCTCATTTTTAATTCTCAGATAACTAGAGGCTAGTTGATAACTTCTTTCCACCTGTTGTAGATAGCCCTTTAGTTCTTCATACTCTCCCGATGCAGCTTTTAAAAGAGTAGACCCCATGCCAATTACTGCTGTAAGTTTGCTCTTTTGTTGTAGGTGATATCCGTCCAATATGTGTGTTATTCCACCTGAAATTATAAGTTGCTTACATTTGTATGTGTTGGATTTCGACACAACATCATTTACCATTTTCGTCATCTCTTCTGCTGTATGTCCTATCTTACCGAATGCTTCATATGCTTTCAGCTCTTTTTCTTGACTTCTAAGAAGCTCCAACAAAGTGAAGTTGGTTCCACCCAAAGCTCCAAACTCAATAGCTTCGATAGGTAATTGCAACAATTGTTTGATGCTTTCAGGTCCCATGCCTTGCCCCACCTCTTTTACTATTACTCTTGCATCTGTATTCTCTAAAAACTCTTGTAATGTGTCAATTGGAGGTCGTTTGATAATCTCTCCTTCGGGTTGAAAAGCCTCTTGAAAAGGATTGACGTGGATGATTATTCCATCCGTTTTTAGTAGCTCTATCAATCTTGATATCTTATCAGTAGCTTTTTCTTCTATTAGTTGCTCTAGTTGTGCAATACCTAGGTTTGCATAAAAAGGAGATTCATTACCAACAATGTGGCGAAGGTCAAAATCGGGTAAATGGCGCTCGTCTTCCAATAGTATTCGGCATGAACCAACTCCCATACCCAAGCCAAACTCATTACAGGCTCGCGCCAAATTTCGATTGATGTTGCCAGCCTTTCCTGTTCCACCAGTCATACTGCTTATCCAAAGGGGAAGTCGCATTGTTTTTCCTGCAAAGCTAAATGGTGCTAGTTTGTCTACAGGATGAGCTGTCAAAAGAGGTTCGTAGTTGAACCTCTTATCGGCTGCATCTTTTTCTACTCTGGCATTGAATGCCTGATTGATATGGTCTTTTTTTCTATTTTCCATAAGTTACTTTTAGTTTCTATTTAAAATAAAATACACGCTATTTACACTCCCAATCCTCTAGCAATAACTAGGCGTAAAATTTCGGAAGTTCCTTCACCAATTTGCAGTAGTCGTTGATCTCTGTAGAATCGTTCGATTGGGTTGTCTTTGAAAAGACCAGAGCCACCAAATATCTGGACTGCCTCGTCGGCAATTTCTCTTGCTATTTCAGATGTATACAGTTTTGCCATAGCCGCCTCTTTAGCGTAAGGATGTCCGTTGTCTTTCAAAAGACAAGTACGATAGAGTGTGTTTCTAGCCAACTCTAGTTTCATGCTCATATCTGCCAGTTTGAATCCGATAACTTGATTACGCCCAATGCTTCTACCAAACTGTTTGCGCGTCTTTGCATGTTTAAGTGCCATTTCAAAAGCTCCTTGTGCTAAACCCAATCCCATGGCAGCTATTGAAAGCCTGCCACCATCAAGTGCCTTAAGCATATAGCGAATGCCTTGCCCTTCTTCTCCCATTAGGTTGGAGTATGGAACGCGACAATTCTTAAATGTTAGTTGTGATGTATCTGCAGCGCGCCACATCATTTTCCCTAACATTCGTTTAGATTCAAAACCTGGCGTTCCGTTCTCCACAAAAATGGTTGTCAAATTAGATCGTCCATTACTATCTTTAGTCATCACTTGCAGTGTTACACCTAGTGTTAGTGATGTAGAAGCATTCGTAATATATCTTTTTGTTCCGTTTATTACCCACTGGTCGCCATCTCTCACTGCAGTTGTTTCTGTTCCTCGTGCATCAGAACCTGCATTCTCTTCGGTCAATCCGAATGCCCATAGGTGTTTACCTGATGTTAATTTAGGCAGGTATTTCTCTTTTTGTTCAGTTGTTCCGTGGTTAATTATTGGGGTTAAACCAAGACTGTTGTGTGCTACTACTGTGGCAGCTTGCGAACTGTCCACTCTTGCCAACTCTTCAACAGCAATAATATATGAGAGGGTGTCCTTTTCTTGCCCACCATATTCTTTGGGGGCAACTAAGCCTAGCAATCCTTGCTCACCCATTTTTATTGTAAGTTCGGGAGAAAAGCGCTCTTCTTTATCAAGAATAGCAGCTTCTGGAGCAATAATCTCTTCTGCAAACTCACGAATTCTTAACCTTTCTTTCTCTTGTTGTTCGTTAGGGAGTATATACATAGTTATTTATATAGTTACGTTGTTGTTAATTCATTCATTTTTTTGATGTTTTCAAATTCTATTAGAAGTTCATTAGCTTCTACCTGATTGCCTTGAGCAATTAATATCTTTTTTACGATACCATCTTGAGGCATCTGTATACTGTTTTCCATCTTCATCGCTTCCAACACCATTAGTGTTTCACCTGCTTTTATCGTCTCACCAACTTGAATGTTTACTTCAATTATTTTTCCAGGAATTGGAGCTGATACACTGGTTCCATTTCGATTTGTGTTTAATATATTCTTTTTTGCACTGTCCATGGGTAGATAATGATGTGGAATTACTGTCCAACTCTCTTCATTTCTCTCCAATAAAAGCCCATTCTCGGGAGTAACAACCCAATTAAATTGGTGCTCTCTATTGTTAAGTACAAACGCTATGCTGTTTTTTTTAACTGCAATATCTGAAATTTCACTAGGAGTTTTTTCGTTGAATGAAAATCTTAAATCTGCTCCTTCTTTACTGTAAGATACTTCGATGAGTTGGTTGTTGATTAAAAATTTAACTTGTTTGTTAATTCTAAAAAATCCTATCTCATCCCATACCTGCTTCTTTTTTGTTTTTGTTTTAAACTGCCATATAAGAGTTGCAGCAACAACAGAATCTATATTTGTAGAAGTAATAGTAGGTGCTTTAAAAGCTTCACAGAAACTAGTATTTATACTACCAGCTCTAAAATTGCTGTCTTCAAGGATGCTCTTCAAATACGAAATATTATTAGTATTTCCCATAAGCAGCGTGGATTGTAGCGCTTTGTGCATTTTTTCTATTGCGTAGAGGCGAGTAGGGGCATGGGTAATAATCTTAGCCAACATTGGGTCAAAGTCGGGGAGAATATCAACAGGCTCACTAAACCAACTATCAGTGCGAGCTAAATATTCTTTAGGCCACTGCACACTCAGTATTTTTCCTGGCGCAGGATGAAAGTTGTTTTGTGGGTCTTCAGCATATATTCTACACTCTATGGCGTGTCCGTTTATCTCAACATCTTCTTGTGAAAGAGTCAGTGGCAATCCCATAGCAATAAGTAGTTGCTCTTTCACCAAATCGATAGATGTAACCATTTCTGTAACTGGGTGCTCTACTTGTAAACGTGCATTAACTTCTAGAAAAAAATGATTACCATCTTTATCTACTAAAAACTCCACAGTACCAGCATTTTGATATCCTATGCTTTTGCAAAGTTTTAATGCATCGGTTGTGAGTCGCTTTCTAATACTTTCCGTCACAAAAGGAGAAGGAGACTCCTCTATTATTTTTTGATAACGACGCTGAATAGAGCACTCACGTTCATATAGATGGATACAGTTGCCATGTTGGTCGGCAAGTATTTGCACTTCAATATGACGAGGTTGGCTTATATATTGTTCTACTAACAGAGCTTTATTACCAAAGTATCTATCAGCTTCACGTTCTGCCTGTTTTAGTTTCAATAGCAACTCTTTTGAAGATTCAACCATTATCATTGCTTTGCCACCTCCACCTGCAGCTGCTTTTACCAACAGAGGGTAAGGTAGCTCTTCCTTTTGCTCGTATATCTCTTCAGCCATTCCAAAAACTCCTTTTGCTATTGGTATATTTAGGGTTTGTGCTATATTACGGGCGTTGGTTTTATCGCCCACTTGTTTAATAGTATCTGCAGTAGGACCAACAAACGTTAGTCCAGCCTTTTGCACAGCCTCAGCAAAAGCAGGGTTTTCTGATAAAAATCCGTAACCAGGATGTATGGCATCAGCATTTTTTGCCAATGCAGCGCTTATCATTGCCTCAATATTTAAATAAGTTTCGGCAAGGGAATCACCTTCTATAAAAACCTCCTCGTCTGCAGGAGTCTGTTTTTCTAATTTGGTAACCACTCCAATTGTTGTGATACCCATCTCTTTAGCTGTTTGATGTATGCGTAGAACAATTTCACCTCTATTAGCAATAAAGAGTCTATTAATAGGCTTGTATATAACTGATTTATTAATCATTTTTGTCTGAATTAGTTTTTTTGAAAAACGAAGAAACCCTTGTTTGCCCCTCATCTGATTTTCTAGCATCTGCAATAAGAGAAGCACAGTAATCCTTTGTCTCTTGTGAGATGATAAATGATTCTTGATCTAAATAGTTCAATAATTCTTTTGTTTTTGCAGTAGCTTTGGGTCCTAAAGTTGCCATATACTCAGCTGTTTGATTTGTAGTGCTGTCCATTTCTTGCTCAGGTACAAGTATATGCACCAAACCATAGTTTAGTGCAGCTTCACCATTAAACAGATGACCCGATAATAAGAGATAACGTGCATTGCTGTTACCAATTTTTCTTACTATATATGGTGCAACAGTTGCAGGAATAATTCCCAATGCAGTTTCACTAAACTTGAATTGTGCATTGGGAGATGTAATAACTACATCTGCACAAGCCATCAGTCCTATAGCACCACCATAAGCTCCTTTATCAACCTTTGCAATAATAGGCTTGGGATAGAGGGACATTTCGTGATAGAGCGTGTTGAAAAGATGAGCATCTGCTCTATTTTCTTCATTAGTTTGTTCCATTCCTTCTTTCATCCAAGCAAGATCTGCTCCTGCCGAGAAGAATCCATTGCTGCCCGAAAGCACCAAAACATTAAACTCTAATGAGTTTGCCGTAGTTTTGAAAAAGTTTATTAACTCCTTAATCGTGCTTTTTGCCAAGGCATTTTTCTTGTTGGGTCTATCTATCTCTAAATAACAAACATTGTTTGTATATTCTTTTATTGTTATCATATTAAATATTTAGTGAAGCTACATTCTGAAAATTCCATATTTTGTTTTTTCAAAAGGAGCATTTAGTGAGGTTTCTAATGCCATGCCCAACACATCACGTGTTTGTGCAGGGTCGATAATACCATCGTCCCACAAGCGTGAAGTGCTATAATAGGGAGAGCCCTCTTTTTCGTACTTTTCTACAATATTTTCTTCAATTTTTTTCAGCTCTTCTTCCAACACAGCAACTCCTTTGGCTCTTGCTTGGTCTCTTTTCAATGTACACAACACTTGAGCCGCTTGTTTAGCACCCATCACAGAAATACGTGCGTTGGGCCACATAAAAAGAAATCGAGGATCGTAAGCTCTGCCAGCCATTGCATAATTTCCTGCTCCATACGAACCTCCAATTATTACGGTGAAAAATGGAACTGTGGAGTTTGCCAATGCATTTACCATCTTTGCCCCATCTTTTGTTATCCCTTTTTGCTCATATTCTTTACCCACCATAAACCCTGTAATGTTTTGTAAAAACACCATGGGTATTCCTCTAGCGTTGCAAAGCTCTATAAAGTGAGTTCCTTTTAGAGCAGACTCAGAAAACAGAATACCATTATTGGCTAAAACGCCTACTTCGTATCCATACAGTCTTGCAAAGCCAGTAACCAGCGAAGTGCCATAGTTTTCTTTGAATGACTGAAATGAGTCTTCGTCAATAATTCGCTCTATAATCATTCTCACATCGGGCCATGGTTTGTTGGCTTCGGGAATGAGTTGATAAAGCTCTTCTGTTGGAAACTTTGGTGCTATTGCTTCTTCACAGTGAAGTTCTTGTTTGGGTGTGCGAGGAATATGTTTAAAGATATTGCGGCAAATTTCCAAGGCATGGTTATCATTTTCTGCCAAGTGATCGGCTACCCCAGAAAGGGTGGTATGTACTTCTGCACCACCCAACTCCTCTTCCGTAACTATTTCACCTGTTGCAGCTTTCACTAAGGGGGGACCTGCTAGGAATATTGTACCTTGGTTACGTACTATAATAGTTTCGTCGCTCATGGCAGGAACATAAGCACCGCCAGCGGTGCACGAGCCCATAACAATAGCTATTTGTGGCAGGCCTTCTGCAGACATGCGAGCTTGGTTAAAAAATATTCGTCCAAAATCATCTTTATCCGAAAATACATTTGCTTGTTCGGGTAAAAATATCCCTCCAGAGTCAACCATATATACACACGGAAGATGGTTCTTTTGAGCAATCTCCTGTGCCCTTAAGTGTTTTTTAATAGTCTCGTGTATATACGTACCTCCTTTTACAGTAGCATCATTGGCAACAATCATCACCTCTCTACCATGTATTAGTCCAACACCCGTAACAATACCTGCCGACGGGAACTCGTCGTTGTATTGCCCATTGGCAGCTAGTGTAGAGAGTTCAAGAAACGGAGTGTTTGGATCTATTAGCCTATCAATGCGCTCTCGTGCCAAAAGCTTGCCTCTACTTATATGCCGCTCTCTCTGTTTAATAGGACCTCCAAGCGATGCTTCTCTTATCTTTTTTAAAAGCTCTTGTGCCAATAGTTTATTAACAGTGTCGTTATATTTTTCGTTTTGAATATCCATAATAAAATAGCAAAAGTGTTACTTGATAACTATTTAGCATCCTAATTGTTCTTTTAATGTAAAAGATGTAGAAAAAGAATGCATGTTTAGGTCTTTGAAAGTCAGTGATATATGGCAGATTACAAGGTTGTTGTTTTTTGTAATATTAACAATAAAGTTTTAGAGAGTGCAAAAGCAGGTTGATATTTATAAGCAACGCAGCTTTAATTATGGTCTATTCCACAGTTTCGTAATTAAACCCAGTCTCTAAACTTCTTAAAAAAACCTGTTTTCGCTTTTAACGAGATGTTTTACCTAACACTCATATCATTCTCACTCTTGCAAATGTTTCAATTTGTAAATAATAGAGCGTTGTTTTTTGCAATTCACTCGTAGATGCGGCAAAATAAAGTCAGAAATCAAATCTACTGCAGTTGATTTGGCGTTCATGTCTTGAAAATTGAATCTACTGCGGTAGATTGAAAATTTACACCTTGAAAGTTGAATCTACATTAGTAGAAATGCTTTGAAACGCTAAAGTGCTGACTTTTTCGAACAAATATAAGAGAGTAATCTCATAAAAAAAATAAAAAGCGGTCTAAAATTGAGAAATCAACTAATAAAATGATAATTCGACTTGGAGAATTGAAGTTTTAAGGCATGAATGGCTCAAATTTTGGGAGCAAAATAGAAATAATAGTTTTCGAAGCAGATCTACCATGGTAGATGCAAGTTTCAACTGTTTTAAGAAAAAGTAGTAAAGGAGAGGAGGTATCTCGATATTGAAATCACACATTACTAAAATTGCATAATTGTTAATTATAATAGAGGGGATATCATTTAAAAATAATTTTACAACAAAATTGGTACTGCAAGTGTTAATATAGTTAGTGTAATACATTTTTGAGAATCTTTTGTATTTGAACAACAATTTAATTTATATGATTATGAAAAAAACATTGATATTATTGACAATAGCCTTGATTAGTATAGGCTCGTTTGCACAAACGCATTGGAAGATAGATCCTAGTCACTCTTCTTTAAATTTTGATATAGCTCATTCGGGTATTAGTTTCGTAAATGGAAAGTTTATCGATTATACAGGTGATGCAATAACACATGGAGAAGAGCTTGATAATGTAAAAATTGATTTTACCGTTCAAGTAGCAAGTATTAATACAAATATAGAAATGAGGGATAATCACTTGAGAAGTGCAGACTTTTTTGAGGTGGAAACATATCCAACAATGACTTTTGAAAGCACAAAAATATTAGCTACTGGTAAACCAGACTATTACTTACTACATGGTAAGTTGACAATAAAAGATGTAACTAAAGATGTGATATTTGATGTCTATTATGGTGGAACAAGCAAAACCGAAGAGGGTGAAAAGATAGGAATAGAGGCAAAAACCACACTTAATAGGTTTGATTATAACATCGATTTTGATCCAGGTGCTCTTGGTATTGGAAAAGATGTAACTATCACAGTTCATGCCCAGTTTGAAAAACAGTAAGTATTTATATATAAATTAATAAACAATATAATTATGAAGAAGTATAAAATAGCAGTTATCGTAGGTAGTCTACGCAAAGAGTCTTACAATTTAAAAACAGCAAAAGCATTAATGGCAAACGCACCCGAGTCGTTATCATTTGAAATGATGGATATAGCCCATCTTCCAATGTTTAACGAAGACCTTGAGGCAACGCCACCAAAAGAGTGGGTAAAGTTTAAAGAGCAAATAGAAGCAGTCGATGGTGTTCTTTTTCTTACACCCGAGTACAACCGCTCCGTGCCTGCTGTATTGAAAAATGCAGTTGATGTAGCCTCTCGTCCTTATGGACAAAATTCATGGGATGGCAAACCAGCTGCAATTGTAAGTGTTTCTATTGGAGCAATTAGTGGTTTTGGTGCTAATCATCATTTGCGTCAATCACTTGTGTTTGTAAACATGAAAACAATGGCACAGCCAGAAGCTTATATTGGAGGAGCAGGAGCCTTGTTTGATGATAATGGAAAACTAATTAACGATTCTACTAAAGATTTCTTGAGCCTCTTTATGAAAGCTTTTGAGGAATGGATTCATTCAAATGTACAAAAATAAGTAGTTAACTGCCTGTTTGCTCTATTATTTAATAGACAAAACAGTACACTCTCACTAGAAACTAACAATTGTATCGTGAGGATTTAACTATCAATAATATTCAAAAATGATTAGCTTGAAAGTGATGAAGTTATGCAGTAAAAAATGAAATTTTAACGTCAGGTAGTGATAATACAGCCTGACGTTTTTCAATATCAAATGAATATACTATTTATAATACCAAAAAATAAAAGAGATACATTATGTCAAATATAGAACTGATAATAGAGGAGAGGGCTGCAGATATAGGTAAATTTATGGTGGGGAGATTACTGCCGTTTAGGCAAAAAAGAATGGTAGGACCCTTTATCTATATAGATCACATGGGACATGTAAAACTGAGCAAGGATGAAAACTTTGATGTATTGCCACATCCACACATTGGACTTTCAACACTTACCTTTTTGTTCGAAGGTAGCATCATGCATCGCGACACGCTAGGCAATGTAGTAGAAATAAACCCAGGTGCAGTAAATTGGATGACGGCAGGAAAAGGCATTGTTCATTCCGAACGCACTCCCGAACGTTTGCGGCATTCTGCAAAAGTGATGCACGGATTGCAAATATGGGTGGCACTTCCAAAAGAGCTTGAACAGATGGAGCCTGAGTTTTTCCATATTGAAGAGAAGCAAATACCACAATGGACAGATGGAGATCTGCAATTTAAATTAGTGGCGGGAGAAGCCTTCAACAAAAAATCGCCTGTGCCAGTTTACAGCAAATTGTATATGATTGAAATCAAAAGCAAAACAAGACAGACCCTCAATATTGGTGATCAACTTTATGGCGAATCGGGTTTGTATATTCTTGAAGGAGCTATCGAAAGTGATGGAAATATTTACGAACCCAAGCAACTATTAGTAGCAAAAGATAGTACTCTTTGCGAATTTACAATTCACGAAAACAGTACTATCTATATTTTTGGAGGAGAGCCTTTTCCCGAAAAACGATATATCGATTGGAACTTTGTTTCATCAAACAAAGAACTCATTAAAGAAGCTAAACAGAAATGGGAAGCTCAAGTTTTTCCAAAAATTGAGGGAGACGACACTGAATATATTCCTTACCCAACACGCAAATAATTGAGAAAATTTTAAATTAAACATTATGAATAAAATATTAGGACTGCATCACATCACCGCTATTGCAAGTGATGCACAACGCAATTACGATTTTTATACTAAAACTCTCGGTTTTCGTTTAGTGAAAAAAACCGTAAATTTTGACGACCCCACTACCTATCATTTCTATTTCGGAAATGAAGTAGGAACACCAGGAACGGTATTAACCTTTTTTCCTTGGACTGGTATCAGTAAAGGAAGAATTGGCGCTGGTATGGCTACAGAAATTGGATACTCTGTGCCTAAAGGAAGTTTGGAGTTTTGGAAAGCACGTTTTGAGAAACTCAATATCCGTTTCAATGCTGGTGAGCAGTTTGGCGAGCAATATATTGATTTTCAAGATCCTGACGGATTGCGACTAAAATTGATTGAAACCAAAGAAAAGGATGAGCGAGAAGTGTGGGAAACTGATGAGATTAAAGCCGCTGTTGCTATTAAAGGATTTCATACAGTTACATTAACTTTGAAAAATATTAAAGCTACAGCTGATGTCTTAACCGAAATATTTGGTTACAAACAGGTAGAAAAAGAGAGCAATTTATACCGCTATCAAACCGATGCTGTAGAAAATGCTGCCATAATTGATTTACTGGAAATACCACAAGCATCACCAGGTATAAATGCAGGGGGAACCAATCATCATATCGCTTTTCGTGTAAAAGATGAGGAGACTTTAATGGAGTTTAGAGAAAAAATTGTAGCAAAAGGTCTCAACATCACAGGAAAAATAGACAGAGATTATTTCTTTTCGCTCTATTTCCGTGAGCCAGGTGGCGTGCTGTTTGAAATTGCAACCGATAATCCTGGATTTGCAACTGATGAGACTGTAGAAAATCTAGGAAGTTCGCTACAACTACCCACTCAACATGAGCCTTTGCGTGATAAGATTGAAAAAGCTTTACCTAAGCTTCAAACAAAATGATAAACAATATGCACAAAATAAATATAAAAACAGCAGGTAAATCTCTGCAAGAAGCTGATAAGGTGCTAATTATGATACATGGTCGTGGTGCAGATGCACGCGATATTTTAAGTGTTGCCTCACATTTAAATGTGCAGGAATATGCCTTGCTTGCACCTGAGGCTACCAATAATACCTGGTATCCATATTCTTTTATGGCTCCAAGTGAGCAAAATGAACCTTGGCTCTCTTCTGCTCTCGATTTAGTAAAAGAAGCGGTTGATACTGCAAGAGAGCAAGGTGTCAATGCTGAAAACATTTACTTTCTAGGTTTCTCTCAAGGAGCTTGTTTGGCATTGGAGTTTGTAGCTCGCAATGCTGAGCAATTTGGTGGTGTTGTAGCATTAACTGGTGGTCTTATTGGTGATAAAATAGACCAAGAAAACTATTCAGGCAATTTTAATGGTACACCTATCTTTATGGGTACTGGAAATCCCGACCCGCATGTTCCCATAGAACGTGTAAAAGAAAGTGCCAACATACTAGAGAAAATGAATGCAAAAGTACACCTTAGAGTATATGAGGGTAAGCCGCACAGTGTTTCTCAAGACGAGATAGAAGAAGCAAACAAATTCGTTTTTAAATAATTGGGTGAGTTGTGCTAAACTATATACAAAATTGGAAAGTGCGTAAATTAAGAACATACAAACTATGGAGTTACTAGATAAAATATATCAAGCAAGAGAACGAATAAAAAACGTTGCGAGACATACCCCATTAATGAAAAACAAAAACCTGAGCAAGGAGTTCTCGGCTCAGGTTTATTTAAAGCGCGAAGATTTACAACCAGTACGTTCTTATAAATTAAGGGGCGCTTACAACAAAATTGTATTACTTTCGGATAAAGAAAAGTCAAGAGGTGTTGTTTGTGCAAGTGCAGGCAATCATGCACAAGGAGTGGCGTATACGTGTAATAAATTAGATATTAAGGGCACAATATTTATGCCCATAACAACTCCACCTCAAAAAACAAAGCAAGTAAAACTCTTTGGGAAAGATAAAGTAGATATTGTTTTAAGAGGTGACTCTTTAGACGATGCATTTGATGAGGCTAACAGATTTTGTGAAGAAGATGGAGCTGTTTTCATTCACCCTTTCGATGATGAAAAAATAATTGCTGGACAAGGAACAATTGGCTTAGAACTATTAGAAGATTGTGACCAGCCCATTGATTATCTGTTTGTGCCAATTGGAGGTGGGGGATTAGCATCTGGTATAATTACGGTGTTTAAGCAGTTGAGTCCGAACACTAAAATTATTGGTGTTGAGCCTGTTGGAGCAGCATCCATGAAAACAGCTATTGAACAAGGTGATATTGTTACCCTGAAAGATATTGATGATTTTGTTGATGGCGCTGCCGTTGAACGAGCGGGAGATCTAACTTTCGAAATTTGCAGAAATCACCTAGAGGATATTGTACTAGTACCTGAAGGAAAGGTTTGTACAACAATTTTGCGAATGTATAATGAAGAGGCTATTGTGGTTGAACCTGCAGGAGCACTAACAGTTTCTGCACTCGATTTTTATAAAGAACAAATTGAAGGCAAAAATGTAGTGTGTATTGTGAGTGGAAGCAATAACGATATTATACGAATGCAAGAAATAAAAGAAAGGTCGTTGATCTACGAAGGCTTGAAGCACTATTTTATAGTACAGTTTCCTCAAAAACCAGGAGTGTTTAAAGAATTTGTAAACGATATTTTAGGACCCAATGACGATGTTGTCTATTTCCAGTATACCAAAAAGAACAACCGAGAAAGCGGACCAGCAGTAATTGGGATTGAATTGAATGACCCAAATGACCTGAGTATAATTGAAGAGCAATTAAAACAGAGGAAATTCTCTTATCGTTACTTGAATGAGAAAACAGATCTATTTACAATTCTCACTCCGTAAAACAGCTGATATCTTTTAAAGTATTGTAAAAGTTTGGTTTAGTTACAATTATTTATAGCAGTTACTGTTTGTTTTCGAATAAATATTCTTATATTGAAAGCTATTAAGGAATAACTTAAGTTCCTCTAAATAAAACAAAGTAATCACCTTAAAACAATTGAATATGAAGAAAAAGTTTTTTAATGCTAAGATTTATCGTAATGCTGCAGCAACTGAAATAATTGTTGAAAATGGGAAAATCTCTCAGATTGGAACTAATTTGCCAAAATGTGAAGAGGAGATTGACTTGAAGGGTAAGTTGATTATGCCTCCTTATGTAGACCCCCACTTGCATCTCGATTATGTATATACGTTGTCTGAACTGGGACAAGAAGGAGCAGGCTCAGGAACGCTGTTTGAAGCTATTGAATTGTGGCCAAAGTTTAAAGAGACATTAACGGTAGATAGTGTGAAGAAATTAGCACTCAAAGGAATTAAAGATGAAGTATCTCAAGGGGTACAACATATACGTACTCATATAGATGTAACAGATCCAAACTTCACGGCGCTCAAAGCCATGTTGGAGATGAAAGAAGACCTAAAACATATCGTAGATATTCAAATTGTTGCTTTTCCGCAGCAAGGAATGTACACCTATAAAGGTGGATTGGAATTAGTGGAAGAAGCGCTTAAAATGGGGGCTGATATTGTGGGAGGAATTCCACATTACGAACCAGCAAGAGAGTTTGGAGAGAAATCAGTGCACGATATAGTTAAACTTGCTTTGAAATATGATAAGCTAATAGATGTTCATTGCGACGAAACAGATGATACACATTCACGTTTTGTGGAGCTGCTGAATGCGCTCGTTCTTATGGAAGACTATGGTACTAGAACAACTGCTAGCCACACCTGTTCGTTTGGTTCGGCAGATGATTCGTATGCCTTTAGAATGCTTGACTTATTCCAAAAAAGTAAAATGAACTTTATCTCTTGTCCAACAGAGAATGCCTATCTGCAAGGTCGTCAAGACACTTATCCAAAACGTCGTGGTCTGACAAGAGTGAAAGAATTTATAGAGTATGGCATAAACGTTGCCTTTGCACAAGACTCAATCAATGATCCATGGTATCCAATGGGTAATGGCAATATGATGAATATTCTTGACAATGGAATTCACCTGGCTCAAATTATGTCAGCAAAAGATGTAGAGTCTAATTTCGATTTGATTACTTACAACGGAGCTCGTTGTTTAAATATACAAGACACCTATGGTTTGGAAGTAGGAAAAGCAGCCAACTTTATTGTTTTAAACGAATCTACTGTTTATGAGGCTATTCGCAAAAGAGTTGATGTGTTAGCATCAGTTCGTGATGGTGAGTATCTCTTCAAACGTAAAGAGGTTGAGTATGATGTAAAACTAGGATTATAATTATAATCTAAAATAGATTTTAGTAAAAAAAGGCTGCCGTTTGGCAGCCTTTTTCTTGTTCACTAAGAATCTTAGTTATGGTTACGCTTTCGCTTTCGCTAATGTGTTTTTGGCAGTAATTGCCAATATAAGTCCTGGAACAGCTAATGCTATAGATAAAACAGGAAGACTCATAGCAAAGTATTTGCCAAGTAGAATACCGCCAATAGAAGACGCTATCATAATAGAGAAATTAAACATACAAGATTGAATAGAAGTAGCTATATCTTTTGCTTTTTCTACTTGTCTACCCACAGCGGCTTGAAACAGTGCAACTAAAGGACCAAATGAAATTCCCCAAAGGAAAAATCCAAAATGAGCTATTCCAATAGTTCCTCCAAAAACAAGGAAAATAGTCATTGCTAAAATTAATAGAGCAAACATTAAAATAGTGAGAAGCTGCAAATGGTTGTCAGTGTGCTTTATTGCAATAACAACAGAAAGTAGAGAACCCAAGCCAAACATAATTAAAGCCATTTCGATACCTCCTGCTAGTTCTAGAGTTGCTATTAAACTTGCTATATATACATATACTCCGTAATGAGCAACAACTCCTAAGACTGTAAAGAGCACAACCATTTGAACGGCTTTTATTTTTAGCATAGCAAAAGGAGATACTTCACTGGTCAGTTTTTCTCCCTTTAGAGAAGGTAGCATAAACGCACTTAAAACACCGATTGCCAAAATTATTATGGCAATGGCTATAAATTCGGTTCTCCAACCATAATTGTCGCCAATCCATGTCATTAAGGGCATGCCCAAACTAATTCCGAGTGTAGTGCCTGCCATAATTACTGCAACTGCTTTGCCAGATTGTTTAGCCGATACCAATCGCATACCATAGGCTGCAATCATGGGCCACATTATACCAGCACAAATTCCACCAAAAACGCGCATTGAAACAACTACAGCATAATTACTAACAAGAGCGACTATAAAATTGGAAATTGCAAAACCCCCTAGCAGCAAAAGTAATAGTAGCTTGCGGTTGTAGTGCATTGTAGCTGAAATAAGCGGAATTGAGAAAATTGCTGATGCTAACGCATAATACCCCACAAGATTACCTCCTTGCACTTCGTTCAAGTTCAGTTCGTTCATCATTTGAGGAAGCACCCCCGAAGGCATCAGTTCAGAAAGTATTCCTACAAAAGTAACTGACGACATTAAAATCATAATTGCCCAAGGAAAATAATTCTTGTCTATTACAGTAGATTTTTTTTCATTCATAGTGATGATTATTTATTAGTTTTATTTCTATTTACTTTGTAACGGCAATTTAGCTATATTTTAAAAGATTAGCAACAGATAAAGAATGTTTATTCAACAGATTTCCATCCTCACACACAAAAAAACAATAATTTTCACACAATGTTACACTTAATAGTGTGTGGCGTATATGGAGACAGAGAAATACCCCAAAGGGCACCCTCAGTTGGCAAATGTAGCCATTGGACAAGCTAAGAATTTAGCTAAAAACATTAATAAATTAGCTAAAGGAAAAGGCGACAAGCTGAAGCATTACGAATATCGCAACTTGGGTACAATGGCAACCGTGGGGCGCAACAAAGCTGTAGTCGACCTACCTTTTATTAAGTTTAAAGGACTTTTTGCTTGGTTTGTATGGATGTTTCTACATCTGATGCTAATATTGAGTGTACGCAACAAGTTAATTGTTTTTATTAACTGGGCATATAACTATATTACTAAAAATAGCTCGTTACGGCTAATCCTTCTTGACGATAATGAGAAGTAGGGTAATAATAGTCTTTTAAATTACATTTGTTTATTGTTTTTTATTGTATCTTTGATGTTGTTGCAAGCAGTTTGCCACTAATCTACTTCCCATTGTGCATTGTGTCAATCTGTTACAAACGTGGGAGGGAGGTAACGTAGCAGAAATCGTTCCACAAAAGACACCTCTTAAAAACCATGAAGTTAACCAAAGAACAACACGCCATTATCAACTCCACGGGCAACATCAAAGTAAATGCTGTTGCTGGGTCGGGCAAGACCACCACTATTATCGAGTATGCAAAAGCAAGACCGAGGTCTAGCCAGATTCTTTATTTGGTGTTCAATAGATCAGTTAAAGAAGAGGCAATCACAAAGTTTAGCAACCATGGAATGAGTAATGTTACAGTAGAAACAGCTCATTCATTAGCTTATAGGCACATCTATTTGGGTAGCCACTATAGATTAAAGCATAATGGATATAAAGCCCACGAAATAATAGAATTGCTACATATAGAAAACAATAAAGAAAAATACACTGAGTTTATTATTGCCAATCACATCCTCAAGATGTTGGCTTTTTTTTGCAACAGCGATAAAAACAGACTACAAGAGATAGACTATCTCTCCACAATTACCGACAGAAAAGCAAGGGCTTTTGTGAACTCTCTTTACCCTTATATAGAGCAAAAGGCAAACATATTGATGAGCAAAATGGACAAAGGCGAAATAGAAATTACCCACGATTTCTATCTCAAGAAGTTTCAACTCTCCAATCCCACACTCAGTTACGATTATATTCTCTTTGATGAAGGTCAAGATGCATCTATGGTTATGCTAGATGTGTTTTTGAAACAAAAAGCTACAAAAGTAATTGTTGGCGATACCCATCAACAGATATATAGTTGGCGCTACGCCGTAAATT
>DUVZ01000149.1 GCA_012840785.1 Bacteroidales bacterium | reverse complement strand
CCTTCCACATCGCCCAGCACCTGCATATCCGAAATTACATTAGCCTTTTTTCTCAACTTATAGCATATCACCATTGGAACCTCCAAAAACTTAGCATAAGCACTAGCACGCTTCGTACCACCCACATCAGGAGTAGCAAGCACTAGATTATCAAGATTCAAATCGCGCATATAATCTATAAATACACGCGAAGCATACAAGTGATCTACAGGAACATCCAAGAAACCTTGTATTTGGTCGGCATGCAAATCCATAGTTATCAGTCGATTAATACCCGCTGTGCTAAGCATATCAGCAATTAATTTAGCAGCAATAGCCACTCTTGGCTTATCTTTGCGGTCTTGTCGTGCCCATCCAAAATATGGAATTACAGCAACAATAGATTTTGCTGATGCACGCTTTGCAGCGTCAATCATCAATAGCAACTCCATTAAATTATCAGCATTGGGAAAAGTAGATTGAATAAGGAAAACATCTCTTCCTCTAATAGACTCTTCATACGATACCGAAAACTCACCGTCTGCAAAACGTTGAATAATCATTTTTCCTAATGTGCAGTTTAAGCTTTTACAAACTTTCTCGGCAAAATAACGTGAACTAGTACCTGAGAAAATTTTGAAGGGTTTTTCTTGCATTCTTTTGTTAAGTGTTTATTGAAAATAAATTTCAATTTTGTTTGTTTATTGATAAGTGGTTTTACGGCTACAAATGTACAAAAACTATAGCTTTAATTAAAATCTAAATTATTAATGCAATTTGTAAACTTCTCCAGCATGTGCTTCTACCTCTACCTCTATAAAACCTCTGTTGCTGCATTTCACAGCCGATGCTTCACTGTTAAGCATCGGAGTTGCCTGTTTTAACAACTCTCTTTCAGTTTCGAAAAAACTAAGTGCATCATCCGGTACATTTACTTTTACAGTAGCACTGCTATCACTAAAGTTTACAACCACCAAAAACAGACTCTCGCCATCGCCTCTCAAAAAGGCAAACTGCTTGGTAGAGTTAAACTCCATGTTTTCATAATTAGCATACATCAAATCATAAAACTTACCTTCGCTTATAGCCTTCTCCCTATTACAAAACTGTAGTAGAGCAGTATACCTGTTTTTCAGTATCTGCTCCTCGTCAGTTAGTCTATCATTATTCCATTTTTCACTATTGTTCCAACGCACAATTTTGTCTATCGACCAATAATCGAATATCGTTGTTCGTCCATCCTTTCCACTAAAGCCTTCCTCATCCATTCCCCTCTCGCCTAGCTCCTGTCCAAAATATACCATTACAGGATTCGTATTCACAGTTGCCGTCAAAATCATAGCAGCCATACCCTTATGGGCATCGCCCAGAAAATAGTCAGAGGCAATACGCTGTTCATCATGATTTTCAAGAAAATTCAGCATTTTCGACTGTATATCACCCACCTCGCTCAATGCAAAAGTAATATCAGACGAAGGACGATAGCCACAAGCCACATCCCTCACCATATCATACAAACCCACCTTATCGTACAGATAGTCGAAAGCATCAGTAGATAAAAAGCTACGATAAGCATCCTTATTGTATATCTCTGCAATAAACAGCATCTTCGGATAGTTAGCCTTCACAATCGGTATCACCCATTTCCAAAACTCTAGGGGCACCATCTCCGCCATATCACACCTAAAACCATCCACATCCTTTTTAGCCCAATACATCAAAATATCCTTCATTTTGTGCCACGTATCAGGTATTGGATCAAAATGCCCCCTACGGCTATCATTATAATTTACCCCATAGTTCAACTTCACCGTTTCATACCAATCATTTTCCGATGGTTGATGCGTAAAAGCATCATT